>JAGOLG010000101.1 GCA_017994195.1 Rhabdochlamydiaceae bacterium | reverse complement strand
TACGATCAAAGATGCAGTTCCCAGATTCTGGACGATGAAGGGTTATCATGCGCCTCGTAGATTCGGGTGGGATTGCCACGGCCTTCCTGTAGAAAATGAGATCGAAAAAGCACAAAACCTCACCGGAGCTCCTGAAATCGAAAAGTTCGGAATTGCAAAATTTAATGAAGAATGCCGCAGCATCGTTTTAAGATATACCCAAGAATGGAAAAATACCGTGCAGCGGATGGGTAGATGGGTTGATTTTGAAAAAACCTATCATACGATGGATAAGTCGTTTATGGAATCGGTCTGGTGGGTCTTTGGCGCGCTTTATAAGCAGGGGCTTGTCTATGAAGGACTTAAAGTGATGCCGTTCTCTGCAAAACTAGGCACACCGATCTCCAATTTTGAGGCTAATCTCAACTACCGGGAAGTGGATGACCCTTCACTTGTTGTGGCATTTCGGCTCAAAGATGATCCAGAAGTTGCGCTCGTCGCATGGACGACAACGCCCTGGACGCTTCCTTCTAATTTGGCGCTCGCTGTCCATCCGGATCTCGATTACGTAAAAATCCGCGATAAAGAGTCAGGCAGGATTTTTATTTTGGCTCAAGCTCGCTTAGCAGCGAACTTTAAAGAGTATGAACAGCTGGAGCTTTTTAAAGGCAAAACTTTGAAGGGCCTCGAGTACGAACCGCTCTTTCCTTATTTTGTCGATACGTTTGGGCAGATGACCAAAACATTTACAGTGCTAGTCGATGAGTTTGTGACGATTGAGGATGGAACAGGTGTTGTGCATCTAGCGCCTGCATTTGGAGAGACCGACTTTTATGTGTGCCAGCGGGAGGGGATTGATCCTGTCTGTCCTGTGGATCAAAATGGAAAATACACATCTGAGGTTCCTGACTACGAAGGGCTTTATGTCAAAGATGCTGATAAAGAGATCATCCGCCGGCTCAAAAGTGAAAATAAAGTGGTTTTTCATGGGCAAATCCATCACCGGTATCCATTTTGCTGGAGATCGGATACGCCGCTGATTTATAAAGCGGTGAGAACTTGGTTTGTTGCGGTAGAAAAAATCAAAGACCGTCTTTTAAAAGCCAATGAACAGATTCATTGGGTGCCCGGCCACATCAAAGAGGGCCGTTTTGGAAAATGGCTTGAAAATGCTAGAGATTGGGCGATTTCGCGCAATCGATATTGGGGATGCCCGATTCCACTGTGGCGCAGTGATGATGGTGAACTCATCGCAATTTCTAGTGTGAAAGAACTGCAAGAAAAAACAGGGAAAGAGATCGTTGATCTCCACCGGCATTTCATCGACGACCTGACATTTACCCACAAAGGAAAAGTGTTTAAGCGGATCCCTGAAGTATTTGATTGTTGGTTTGAATCAGGATCGATGCCGTATGCCCAAAACCATTTCCCATTTGAAAACGAGGCTTCGACACTGAATAGCTTTCCAGCTGATTTCATTGGAGAAGGGATTGATCAGACACGCGCTTGGTTTTACACGCTGACAGTGCTCTCTGTTGCACTCTTTGATAAACCGGCTTTTAAAAACGTGATCGTCAATGGAATCATCCTTGCTGAAGACGGCATGAAAATGTCAAAAAGGCTTAAAAACTATCCTGAGCCGCTAGCTGTTGTTGATAAGTTTGGCGCTGATGCTGTACGCCTTTATTTGCTCAGCAGCCCTGCTGTGATGGCCGATGATTTAAGATTTTCTGTGAGGGGAGTCGAGCTTGTTTTGAGACAGGCGCTCATTCCTCTTTGGAACTGCTATGTCTTCTTTGCTACCTATGCAAAGATTTATGATTTTAAGCCAACATCTCTTCAAAAAGTGCCTCATGCAGATATTGATCGATGGATCCTGTCAGAGCTTCAAAAGCTGACTCAAAAAGTCAATGCTTCTATGGAAGCTTACGAGCTGCAAGAAGCAGTACAGCCGCTGATCGGATTTATCGATCAGCTGACTGATTGGTACATCCGCAGATCCCGCTCGCGCTTTTGGGAAGATGAAGCAACAGCTGATCGCCACGAGGCCTTTGCAACGCTGTATACGGTGCTCATGACGCTGTGCAAGGTGATGGCACCTTTCACACCTTTTTTAAGCGATGCCATCTATCAACAATTAAAAACAGCAACCGATCCGATTTCTGTTCATTTATGCAAGTTTCCAGAAGCTGAAAAAAAATGGCGCCATCCGGATCTTGAAGAAGAAATGGGGCTTGTTCAACAAGTGGTCAGCCTTGGACACTCACTTCGAAAAGAAAACAAATTAAAAGTGCGCCAGCCGCTTCTTTGCGCTCATGTGATTTGCGCGGATGAAAAAGTTTTAGCAGCCCTCAAGAAACAGCAAGATCTTGTCGCGGATGAACTGAATGTGAAAACCGTTCAATTCCATATGGATGAGACGCGATTTGTGAAGCTGAAAGCAAAGCCTAATTTCCGTATTTTAGGAAAAAAAGTGGGCAAGCTCATGAATGCTACCCAAGAAGAAGTCAAAAACCTTTCCTTAGAGCTTCTAAAGAAGCTTCTTCATGGAGGCACCGCAGAAATACAAGTCGAAGGAGAAACCATTGTGCTGACTCCTGAAGATGTTGCTGTGGAAAGAGAGGTTCTTAAGGGTGTGATTGCAGCATCCTCGGGTGAGCTGACCGTTGCACTTGATACGGAGCTGAATGAAGATCTGATTTTAGAAGGAATTGCTCGCGAGCTCGTGAATAAAATTAATAGCTTGCGAAGGGAGTCAGGCCTTGCTGTCACCGATCGGATCGATGTTAAAATCCAGACATCCGATGAGGTGAAAAAAGCGTTTGAAATTCACAAAGATTATATCTGTCACGAGACTTTGACGGTGAGCTTTGATTTTACCCCTCTTAGCGGAGATGCGATCGATATCAACGGATATCCGACCTATCTCCAACTTCAAAAGGTGGTTCATCAGAGGTGATCGGCTTAATTCTGAATCTGGCGTAAATAAAGTTGATGTAAGCCATAAAGGACTGTGCTGGCAACTCCTCCAAGCGTAACACTGACTGCTAGTTTGGGACATTGTTTTCCTGCTGCAGTCCCCCCTAATAATGCGGTTGCTCCTAAAGCGCTTAACGTAACACAGACAATTGTATTATCCGAATGCTTCCGGTCCTTTGAGCTCATATAACTTTTAGTTTCTGTATAAAATTTAGTTAGTGAGTCAGTTATTTTAAACATGAAAAAATCTCCATTTAATTACAAAAAAGTATATCAATAATATTATAAAATTTCAATGTTTTACAGATTGGAAGTATTAAAGATATTTTTATAGCCCTTTTAAGGGGAGTCTAGTTCGTCTACGATGAACAATACCCCAAATGCCAAAGCCTAAGGCAGCTAAGGACCAGATCACAATCCGTCCAGGATTAAAGAATGAATAGCCTGGTTGATTAGGCACTCCAAAACGAGAACCGGGAGGCCAGAAAATCAGCGAGGGACCGCCGCGCAAATTGGCCTCAGGGATAAACCCGAACTGACGGCTATCGCCGCTATTAGCGTGATTATCTCCAAGACCTAAGTAGGAAGCCGGAGGAACAGTGAGTCCATATTTCTTCACCTTCTCGACATCTAGCGTGCCATTTGCAAGAAGCGGGGGACCTTGGTCTACAAAAGGTTGGTAAGGCAGGCGCGAGGTTGTTATGCGCTTTTCTTCCCGTTCAATAAAGCGGGCAAGGGTCGGGTCGTCTTTTGAGAGGACCGGAGCTCCCATCAAATAAAGATCGCCATCACGGAAGTAAGCATACCGAGAAGGGTAGATCGATTGCTCTTTGCTTTGCGGGTTATAGCGTGTATCAAATTCTATCCCGATGTTGAAAAAAAGCTGCGTCCGCTGAATATCAAACCAATACAGAGGATTGGAAGGGGGCAGTTCGTGTGTGATGCCTTGCCAGCCGACAGAGTAAGCTTTTCCATAGTAAAATTCGTACATCCCATCCGGAATTCCTGGAAGATAAGGGAAGATGGTTTGATTGCCGTATCTTTTGGGATTGATTCCATAGCGATACGCAAAACCCTTGTCGATTACAAAGCGGGCAGTATAAAGGTTTTGCATGAGGGTTTTAAGGTGGCTTTCTTGCAGTGGAATAATTGATGTGGAGATGCCGAGCTGAGGTCTTAAGCGGTGTAGCTCGTCATATCCCATCTTAGCGCCGGAGAGGCTGGGATGGTGCCTAAGCTCAAGATACAGGAGGCCTTCTTCCATCTGCGAAGGATCTTGATCTGTCAGAATTCTCACTTGTTCTTTTGTCAGGAGGCGGGCATTAGCATAATTTCCAATGCCCCAGAGCTCATCATACCGAAGAGCCGGGTTATCTTTTGTAACGCGGGGCAGAAGCTCTCCGCGCGCAACGGTTGAGGAAAGCGCATAAAGCCGTGCAATCGGCTCATTCATTTGGTAAATCATGACCGGTGAATAGACGCCCGGGATGACGGATGCAGTCGTGACGGTATGGGTTCCTTCAAATGTTATGAATGGAATATGATCGATTTTCGACAGCTCTTTCAGCTGCAGCTCTTTCGAAATATCATTGCCTAGGCTGTCAACTCCATACATTAATCCTCCATAAAAATAGAGGGTATCGCCCGGCTTTCCTAAGAGGCGTTTAACAAGCAGTTTTTTTCCAGGGAAAATATAAAAGTAGACAGTATCTGAATCGGCAAAATCCATATTTTCTGTCGTAAAGATAAACGTGTTGCTTCTTTTGATCAGGTCGGGATTGAAGTAAAAATGGCCTGGGGTTAAGGGATAGTTGACTCCAAAATCGGTCTTGGAAACAGAGACGCGGTCCTGCTCCTTAAAAGTCGGCCTCATCGATCCTGTGGGAATCTCATAAAGCTCGAACCACATTTGCCGAATGAGAATTGCAATAAAGAGTGCCACGCCGATGCCGATGATAAAATCGCGGATCTGCTG
>JAGOLG010000100.1 GCA_017994195.1 Rhabdochlamydiaceae bacterium | reverse complement strand
TTCGCCGCCGAGGGCGGCGAACCGAATATAATTTTAATTCGATACTCCGAACCGCATTAGAGTAGTTAGCTATTTACCTTTCAAAAAAGACTGTTATCATGAGCCCATGAAACTCCCTCTATATCTGATAATGACTGTTGGAAAAACACACAGCGGAAAAACAACCTTTGCACAAAAGCTTCATAAAAAGCTCCCTGCTTTTTCTTTGGTTGAAACAGATGATATCGTTCCTTTTTTACGTGATCACGTCCCGGAGATTCTCGCCCATGAAAAAAATCGTGGACATGTTTTAGACGCAACTACACTTCGATCGAGCATCGGTCGCTTGATGATAGAAACAGCCCTATCCTATGGAATTTCCCTGATCATTCCAAACGGTCACATTACCAAAAAGGCACGTGATCAGAAAAGGGAAATTGCAAAAAAATATCGTGCAAAAATTATCTACGTTTCCTTTGAACTTCCAAAGCCTATTCTTGAAAAACGTATACGTACTTCAGAGCGGCCAACAAGCCCGCTCAATATTTCTAAGAATTACCAAGAAGTACTAGACCGTCAGCAAGAGATTTTTGAAGCACCTATCCAAAAAGAGGCAGATTATTTCTTTACGATCAAAAAAGTTTCCGATACCGCTAAGGTCATAAATAATGTACTCGCTATCGTGCACGAGTAAGCTATTTATCGGGAAGTTTAAGGAGTACAAAAAACCCGCTTGTTCTAGCGGATATTTTTGTGACAGGGGCTCGTGAGGAACGTTGGGACTGTTTGTCCTATTCTGGTTAGGTTCTTCTAAAATCTGTAATGAGAATTTTATTTCGAATTGTGTCTTTTATTATATCTTTCATTTGCCGCACTAATCCTAGCAAGTAGTTCTGGAGCGAGACCCGATTTATTCCAGTCAGCTGATAAAAACAGTTTAACTAATCCAGCGTGATCAATCTCTTCTTCTGATATACCAAGTTCATGTATTTCTTTTGCCCAGTCTTCTGCGCTGTCTAGCTCGTACCACTCCTCTGCTTCAAAATCTCTGTCGCTGCGGCCGCGATTATGATCTCGATCGGCGAACGCGTGTAATGGCTCGCTTCCACGCCCGCTCTCGACTCCTTCTAAATCTATTTGTAAAAGCTTCCGTTCGTCGGCGGTCATTCCTTCCTTGATTGCCGCAGTATTAAGATCACCTTCTTCGGGGACGGGGCTTGCATCCTTGTTGATTTTACCAAACATGTCTTTTTCATTAATCATAGGTTTCTATTGTAGACTTGAATTAAAATGAAGGCAAACTGTCATCAAAACTTATCTTTTGAACGTATCTTCAATTTGTAGCAAGCAGTTCTCCCAATCTTTGTTCGTTGTATCAATTATAATTGATGGAAGAGTAGTAACTTGTTGGAACCGCTTTAGCTGTTCTTGTTGCTCTGCATAGTAGATAGCCTTTTCCTCGAGGGTGCCCTGCGCACCTTTTTTCCACTGATCCCTTCGGTAGCTCATCGTCTCTTCTATGCGTGCTTTGATGCTATCCGTATCGATTGTAAGTAACACCAAGAGCGTTTCACCCAGCTCTCGCAGACTTTCTTCAATAGAAGAGAACTCCTTCAATGATGCGTGACTCCTAAATGCATGCGTTAAATGAAAACGATCGATAATCAGATAGTCAGCGGTCTCTTTTTTAAACACCGTGATAAGCTTTCTTAAATAGTCGATTGCAGCCACTTGATCTCGATTCTCAATCAAGGGCATGAGTGTATCGCCCTCGGTTACGATTTTCGAGTTTGGTAGTTTATCGGCTAGTAAGCGTTCAAGGGTTGTTTTTCCTGAGCTCGCAATGCCTTCAAAAATGATCAGCTTCATACGTTGACCATGCTAACACGAGGGTAAATCATTTAGAAATCTTTCGAAAGTTCGATTCCTTCCTCTCCCCAACAAAAATTACCGCTTATTTAAGCGGTAATTTCCATGGCAGGGGCTCGTGATGAACGTTAGGACTGTTTCAGCTTCGTCTAGCTAGGTAAGCTTCCAATGTCACATCCTCTTCAAAATTACCTGAGAGGTTTAGTTTCAGAAGCTCACTTCTCAGTTCGTGCTCAAAATCTTGTTTTTTATTGCCGAGAACCTCTGTTGAGCAATAAGAAGTTGAGTATAAGTGTCCAAGGATGCTATCCATTGTCCAGACCAAGGGATATGTGTGCTGAAAATACCGAACATCAGAAAAGGTTGATTGTTTCAGTATCTCTCTGTCATTTTTCTTTTCTTGGATGGCGATCATTTTCTGTACTTGTTCCTTTTCACCAACATATTTTTCGATAAGTTCCGCAAGGCGTTTTTTCCATGGGGTATTACGATTTCGTAAGCTTTCTCCGCTATAGAGAATAACGAGACAACCATGATCTTTTACAAGATTGTCTAAAAGCTTGAGAGTTACTTCCCGATCCATGTGATGGAATGCGTTCCCAATAGTAACCGTATCATATAAGACCGCTTCATTCGTTAGGCGGTTGATATCTTCAGCTCGTTGGACGTACCAGTTAATATTTAAGATTGCTTTTGTTGCCGCCGCTACTCTTCCTTGATCAATCATTTCTGACGATGCATCAACGGCATCTACGTCTTTAAAGAAAGGAGAAAGCTGAAGAGCGAGTTGACCGGTGCCGCAGCCCAGATCAAGCAGTGTCCCAGTTCCGTCGAGTGTCAATTCTTTCTTAAGATAGGAGATCAATTCTTGCGGATAGCCCAAACGATATCGAGCGTAATATACCGAGGTTGACTTGAAGATATCCTGTGAAGTAATTTTTTCTTTCATATGATAATGAAAGTTTACGGCAAGAGATGAGAAAATCCTATTCCCTTCTCTCCCCAACAAAAACTACCACTTATTCAAGCGGTAGTTTCCATGGCAGGGGCTCGTGAAGAACGTTAGGACTATTTTGGTGATATGAGTATTACCTGTGTCATTTTGTTTTGAAAATTTTCTGCAACCCTAATATTAATTCTTCAGCTGCCATCTGTATGCATTGTTTACCTATTTCTTCGTTAATGATCCATGTAGGGTGATTGTCTACGATTCCGTCTTTTGAGACATCGACGAGTCGATCGGTATCCCACGCGTTCTCAATCTTCTGTTTTGGATAGTCTTGGGGAGGAATTGTTACAAGCGAAGGTTCACAGACGAGCATCATGGATGTCTCCGAGTTGCCGGCATGCTCATCAACGGGACCACCAAGCATTTCTGATGTCTTCTTCAAAACTTCTTCAGAATCGAATTGGAGATGTTCGATATGAGTTCCTGAAAGCAAATCGGAATTCTTTTCTACGAAACGGTTTAGCATGCTGATGTTGCCACCATGCCATGAAGCAAGGATGATATTCGCTGCATATGGTCGAAGCGATTCGCAGATGTCACGAAGCACGATCTCCATCGTATCTTTTTTAATCCAGACGCTTCCTGGGAATCCAGCGTGTTCCTGGGAGCAAGTTATACGAAGCGTGGGAAGAAAAATAACTTCTGGAAGTTCTTTTTCCACTTGTTGAATAATTACGTCTTGAATATATGAGTCTGTTCCAAGAGGGAGGAAAGGACCGTGCTGTTCAGTTGCACCCATTGAAATAACAAATGTATATTTCTTGGATATATCCAGATCGGCTGTCTTCATTCGTTCTAAAAACATATATCCTTCATGATAATTGATGAGTGCATAGTTGGACAGAGTTCTATTCCTTCCTCTCTCTAACAAAAATAACTGCTTGTTTTAGCAGTTATTTCCATGGCAGGGCTCGTGATGAACGTTAGGACGCTGGGAGTATCTGCTGAACTCCCAATCCTACACAGGGGTTAAAATCCTTTGAAAACTATTTTCAGGTAGTTCGAGCGCTGGGGCGTTGGAGTTCAGGCAATACGGCCCTCTCAACACTTATAGCTGCGCCATTTGGATCATGATTGAATAGGAGTACTCTAAGTCACAGATCATCTCTTAGATGCCCTACCATATGAAAATCACCGACCTCGCCCCACACTACCCTCCTGAACGGATTGCAGAATTTGAAAGCAGAAAGGAGAGAATAAGGAGCTCAGGCCTACCAGGGAGTATAAGGCTTCTCAAGGATTTTGATGGCGCGAGAGAAAAAGAAGGTTTTTTGAACCGTTTGTGTGAGGTGAATATAGCCAACCGTCTCATGGAGCGCGGTAAACGCTTTGAGTACGAAACCCAAGGGGAGGACTTTGCCTACGATGACATCCTGCTTTCGGTGAAGTCTCTTCAACCAAAGGCCTACGAGAGAGAAGAAGCTCAAAAGCTCCTAGCGCTTCAAACGGAAGCTGCTAAAGCCGATACAACTCAAAAAGATACGTTCATGTACGAAACCAAGCACAGCATGTCTCACGTTGATTTTGAAGTGACACAGGACGGATATTCGAGATCAGAGACAGGAACCTTGGCTAATGCTCTACTAAAGACAGACGCGGACGAGGAAAGAGTGATCTGTCGGTACACGGCTGAATTTGAATTGATCCCATCTCCTAGCCGAAAGAAGGTCATGTTTTTTATGCGCCAATCGGATCGAGCGGGTGCTTTTCACGTGGAAGACGTTGCTAGGTGGTACTTCGGACAACCAGATCTGAACAATGCCGACCCCTCATTTTATGAGAAAGCCTTCAAAACGAAAGAGGAAGTCCTTGTAGAAAAAGCAGGGAGTATCAAGGCGTTTGTTTTTATGTGGCACACCGACCCATTTCTTTGGTCGAGTGATTTTGGCGAAGTTCATGTCACCGTGTGGAGCATAGACGAAGGTCTTACAAGAGAGTTAGAAGAGGTATTTTCTGATCAAAGTCAGCCCCAACCGGCATTGCACTAGACCATTTCCACTAACCCAACTGTTGCCTTTTAAGATTCTAACGCCAGATTTTTCTATTTATCAGTTTTGCCCATGCATCCCTAATTTTTCCCTTTCCTGCCCCCCTGTTC
>JAGOLG010000099.1 GCA_017994195.1 Rhabdochlamydiaceae bacterium | reverse complement strand
GATGGAAGCATGCTCGCACAAAAACTGAGAGGCCAAAAAAAAACAGTTAAAAGTGCAATTTTGGTTGAAGCAGCAAAAGAATTGTTGCAAGGAGTCATAGGTATGCAAAAAAAACATATCAATCACTTCGACCTCAAACCCACTAATTTCATGTTCGATATGAAAGGAACCCTTTATATTGTCGACTTTGGTTCAGCGATAAAATTAGAGCAGGGGATTTTAAAAGAGCCTGTGCGTGCCGATGCCTACTATTTTTCACCTGAAGGGATAGAATTATTCAGACAAGAGCTTAGATCCATCTCCGCTGAGAAGTCAGAGAGTTGGTCCATAGGTGTTTCGCTTCTTGAAATGATCAAAGGGTACAATTGCTTTATGAGAAATGATGAAGTCTTCAAAAGAAATGAGTTTTTTTTCAAAGAGATACTTGAACAAGAGCTCCAAGACATCGATGCACCCGAAGTGATTGCACAGATTATTCGAGGTTTATTAATAATCAACCCAAATGAAAGGATGAGCGCTTTAGATGCTTATGGAAAAATACGAAATATTTCCTCATTTAGAAATGCAGAAGAAAAAGCGAGTATTTTTGCAAGCATGAAAGGACTGGAACAAGATTGAATTTGCTCTAGGAGATTCTAATTGTTTGATTCGAATCAGGTAAATAAATCATAATGAACATGTCAAAAAAATAAAGAAGGTATAACATGGCTGTCCAAAATTCTATCTTTTCACATACTTTGATTAAAGTTGAACTGGCCAAAGTAGCTAATAGATATGAGTTTCTTCTAGAAAACGAGATCTACTCATGTCAATTGAAGAAGGATGTATACACTATTTTTGCTCAATATGCCCTTGATAAGGTCGATTCCACTACGTTTAAAGTGCTTGATGGAAAAACAAAAATCTATATTCATATTCGTAAAGATAACACCTATGTTCCATTAGAAAACAAGCAACAACTTAGAGAGATTCTAGCCGAAGAGTCAGGGGGGACGTGGATTGATCGGAAAATTCACTTTGTCTTTTTTCATCAAAAACCTAATAAGCCTGCTGAAAAAATACCAATGGAGAAAATCAACCAACAAGTCGACATATTTAAAATTGCAGATCGGTATTCTCAATCGCACAAAACTCAGGAAGCACATGCCCCTACTCCTGGAATCGATTCAGGAACGGTTACAAGATTGGGTATCAAAATAGACGATAGACAAGGCTTTTATTTTGAAATGCCAAACGATTCATCCGACAACGAATTGGAGCAAACAAAATATTCGGCAATGCCTACAAAAGGTAACTTGCAAAAATTTAGCCCAGGTCCACAGCCAGGCTTAAAAACTAAAACGGCTTATGTACCAATACCCGAACCAATACTCCCAAGCTATCCTGCAGGATATATTAATATTCCTCCTGACCCTGAGAATCCACAAGCTAAAACGGCCTATGTTCCAATGCCTCAGAGCAAAACAGGAGCCTATATTAGCATGCCAGCGAGATCGGTAGAGGGAGAGCAAAGTGTTAAAGAATTAGCTTTCAATCCAAATAAGAGTCCTATACCTAAAACAAAATATGTTTCACTTCCAGATAATTTAGGTTTGGCTGCTCCTACTATGTACCTACCTTTTCCTCAGACGCAATTTGATTTGAGCAAAACGAGCATTCTACAAAATTTTGATCCAACTCAAACAATGGGTCCACCTCTGCATATTCTAGAACAGTCTGTCGCTTCCAACTCCAATAATTCTGCTCCTTCGAGAAGCGCTTATATACCTATGCCGAAAGCTCCAAAGCAGGCAATAAAAAATGAGTTTCCAAGTGGCTATAGTTTATTGGTTCCTTCAAAACCAAAAGAAACCGAAGAGCAAGATTTTTGAAGCACTCTTCTATTAATGGAAGAGATTTTCGATGATTGACCCTCCACCATGCACAAATAGTCTTGCAGTGGAGAAGAGAATAGTTAAGATGATACATCAATAGGAAACCCTAGAAACATTCTTCTGGCTGTTGTTGCTGTATTGGAAGGAAAAACTCAATGAACGAGAATGAATGGATTCAGCTTCTTGAAAAAATGTTAATCAGTAGAAATCCATTACAAGGAGATATCTTAAATCCTTCTACAGTTTATGGACCTTGTAAAGGGAATATCTTCTTAAAAAACATGATTGAAGATCCCAGCATTGAGGTCGGCGATTTTACATATGCGCACATGGAACACATGGAAGGGGAGAAAGTCGTTAGAAGTCTAGTTCCATATTCGTTTGGAAGAAAAAAACTGAAGATAGGAAAATTTTGCTCTATTGGGTTTGGAACGCAATTTATCAGTCCCTATGCTAATCATCAGATGCATTCATTTACCACCTATCCTTTCTGGCATATTTTTAGTCAGAAAGAGACTCTTTTGCCTTGGCTCGAAGATGCCGAATCCAAAGGAGATACGGTAGTAGGAAACGATGTGTGGTTTGGGAGAGAGTGTACCATTCTCCCGGGGATTAAAGTCGGTGATGGTGCTGTGATCGCCGCTCATTCAGTCGTTGTTCAAGACGTTCCACCCTATGCCGTCGTAGGTGGCAATCCTTCCAAGCTTATCAAATATCGCTTTTCTCAAGATATTATTGATGAGCTTCTAAAGATCAAGTGGTGGGAGTGGGATCTTGAGCGCATAAAACAAAACCATACCATCCTCATGGGACATGATATTCAAAAGCTTCGAGCTCTTTGCTAAAAGGTGATTTTAAAATCAGCAACAGAAAATTAGTTTCTGCATCGACAAGTGTTTGAAGTTATAAGAGGGGGTTTAGTAGACGAACACCTATCGGAATAAAACCCAAGTTGCTATTCTAGCAAGTGAAGAATAAAAGCGATTGTAGCGCACCCTATTT
Organism: Rhabdochlamydiaceae bacterium; assembly: GCA_017994195.1. Lineage (GTDB taxonomy): Bacteria > Chlamydiota > Chlamydiia > Chlamydiales > Rhabdochlamydiaceae > PALSA-1444. The sequence goes on along the minus strand of JAGOLG010000099.1, from coordinate 2,107 downwards.
GACAAGTTTGATAAATGGGCTGCACTACAATTGATTATATGATCCTTAAACTTTTACTGATAAGGAGGTTTTATGGTATTTGGTACAGGACCTTATATGACAATGTCCAGGCAGGGGATAAACAACAGCCCTGTTCGTTCGGAAGGAACTGGTTATTTATATAACCAGGCTGGAAAAAAAGCCTTTCAATCAGGCGACTTGAATAAGGCGGAAGATTGTTTTAAGGAAGCTCTTAAACATATAAGTCCTGTAGAAGACAACTTGAAACATGAGACACTTGCAGCAGCTTTATCTGGTTTAGGAAAGATCTGTTATCAAAGAGGAAATCTAAATAAGGCTTTGTCGTATCATAAAACAGCGATGCGAGAGTTAAGGTTAATGGACAATCCCGACGATAATCTAGCTTTAACTTATTTAGACCAGGGTAACATTTATTTCAATTGTGGAAAGTTTACAAAAGCAGAAAAATATTATAACAAAGCTTTAAAGCTAGCCAGAAAAGTACAGAATAAGAGTTATGAAACGCAGGCATTAATCTCATTGGGACATGTATGCGGTAGACGTGAAGAGAAAACTTCCGCACTAGATCACTACAACCGTGCGCAAGTGCTAGCACGTGACCTAAGAGATGAAGCCAAACTGACCAGAATTAAAATGGGCATTGCTAGTGCCTATGCTGAAAATCAGGAATGGGATGAAGCGGTTAATCGCTATAAGGAAGTCTTGCATGAAAGCTTGCCACCCCAAGAGCGGCAGCTGCTAAAAAATAATATAGGGTATTGTTTGATGTGTAAGGGAGAGCCCGAACAAGCAGAACCGTATTTGAAAGAATCTATGGAGCTTTTAGAAAGTTTCAGAAAAAACATGGTTAAGGAAACGGATCAAGTTTTTTATTTTGAAGAGCAGTCAAGAACCTATCACATGTTGATTGATGCATTAATAGCTCAAGGAAAAACCGACGAAGCTCTTAAACTCGCAGACAGAATAAAATCATTTGCTTTGGTCGATGCCATAAGAAAGAAAGTCGGTATGAATGACGTTAGCATAGATCCTATATCCATTGCAACCAAGTATGGTACAACCATTATTCACTACACATTTAGTTTTTTTAAGAAAAATACTCTTTTTGTTTGGGTTGTTTCTCCTAAAAGTAGAATTACATTCTCTGAAATTCCGTGTCCAGAAATACAACCTCTTGATCCGTTAGTAAGTGGGGATGCATTTAATCGAAGTGAAAATCCGGATTCTATTGTCACAAGCCGTTTCTTCTCGTTTCAAGAAATCAAAAGTGTATTTAAAACATTTTTTGGTAAATTAATTGGAAAAAACCCTATAATAGATGATCTTCAAAAATGGTACAATATTTTAATCACGCCAATTTATGACAACCTTCCTAGAGAACCCGATCATTTAATTACCATCATCCCAGATAACTTTCTATGTCAGATGCCATTTTCTGTTTTAGTGGATGAAAACGGAAAATATTTAGTTGAAAACCATACAGTAACATTTGCACCTTCAATTGCGACGCTGGACCTACTCAACACACGTAAGCAATTAGGTGTTGTACAACGTGAATATTGCCCGCTTGTTATTGGCAATCCTACTCGAGACTTAAAAGGGGCTCAAGATGAGGCGACCAATATTTCTTCTATTATTAAAGGAGAATTACTGTCAGGTCAGAAAGCCACGCTGTCAGCACTGAAAGAAAAAATTGTCAGAGCTAACTTTATTCACCTGGCCTGTCACGGAACAAAAGACGAACAAAAAGATCCATTTTCCCTTTATTCAGGAGCTTTAGTTTTGTCTCCTGAAAAAAAATCGAAAGAAGACGCTTTTTTATTTAGTGAAGATTTACTAGAGCTAGCTATTCGTGCTGAACTGGTATTTATGAGTGCATGTGAATCGGGCAAGGGCACAGTAACGAGAGAAGGTCTTATAGGTTTGAATCGAGCATTTTTAGCGTCTGGCGCAGACACAGTTATATCAACCTTATGGGAAGTTCCTGATGATAAAACCAGAGACTTGGCCATCGAATTTTATAAACATCTTTTTGGGATAGAAGAATATAAAAAACTAAACAAAGTACAAGCCCTCAGACAATCGA
>JAGOLG010000001.1 GCA_017994195.1 Rhabdochlamydiaceae bacterium | reverse complement strand
TTACTAGTCGATTTTTTCTTTGATATTTCTCCTCTAGAGGAAGGGCAGTTTTCTCTTGTACCTTAAGTTACAATGGGCTCGAGAGTAGAAGGTGCAGAAAAATTTGATCTGCTCTCACCGCTGGGCGCGCTCCAAGGAGGGACATTCCGTTTCTGGGAAAACCCTGATCATTTTGAAGAGAGGCCTTCTTCCATCACTGCAAAAGAGCTGGAAAAACTTTTAAAAGAGGGGCTCTCGCACCGGTTCAAGGGAGAAAAACCCAGGTTAAAGCCAGCTCCTCTACCGGTTTTAAGACTGACTGATCGGACGGGCGGTTTTAGCAATCTTCATCTGGATTATGGAGCTTGGGGAGAGATTGCATTTCACGATCACCTGCCGACTCCTGAAGAAGTACATTGGGAAAAAGATCTTTTGGAAACCGCTTTTAAGAAAAAAATTGTGGGAGCGTCTCACTATTTTTGTCCGTTGGACCAAGTTGGAAAAAGCATCGCCTTTTTGCTCGAGATGGGCTGGAAAGTTTTTGACTACCAGGGTAAGCGGGTCATCCGCCAGCATTCGATCACGTGTGAAACGCATGAAGCAGAAGATGCTGTGATTTTACGAGGGAAGGCCTGCTTTGGTGAAAAAGAGCTACCGATCCAAGATATTGTAGGCGCTTTTGAGAGGCATGAGAGATGGATTGATTTATCGCCGCATGAGGTGGGGCTTATTGAACTGCCGCCGTCTTGGGAAACAATTTTAGATGAAGAGAGATCGCTAGATGGAATCCGTGTCCGAAAATCTCATATCGGTCTTTTAAGCGAGATCGCGCCATTGCCGCCGTCTTATCAGCCGGCACAGTGGAAAGAAGTTCATCCGACTGCTGCATTTCAGGGGACGTTATTTCCGTATCAACAAAAGGGGCTGAGCTGGCTATCTTTTTTATATAGAGCTGGTTTTTCTGGGCTACTTGCTGATGAAATGGGACTGGGGAAGACTATTCAGGTGCTTGCCTTTTTAACTCTGAGAGAGGGCAAAGCGCTAATTGTAATGCCGGTCACACTGCTGTCGCTTTGGAAGCAGCAGATTCAGCGGTTTCTTCCAGGGGCTGATGTTTACATCCATCAAGGGGCAGATCGTCTTGCATCGATTGAGGGACACCAGATCATTCTCACATCATATTCAACACTTCGCTTAGATAGCGCACTTTTCATGCAGGAAGAGTTCGACATGGTGGTTCTTGATGAAGCGCAAATGATTAAAAATGCATCAACTCAAATTGCACAGTGCGTCTTTAGTCTTAAGAGTAGATTCCGTTTAGCGCTTACTGGAACACCTATTGAGAACCGAGTGGAAGAGATTCATTCGCTCTTTCGTTTTCTCATGCCGAGTCTGCAAAATCCATCACCCAAAAAAATCCGTCCTTTTATTTTACGGCGTACAAAACAAGAAGTGGGGCTTGATCTTCCTGAGAAGATCATTCAGGTGATCGGGGTTGATCCTTCTGAGGATGAATATGAGCTGTATGAAAAGATGCTTCGAAGTAAAAAAACCGAACTTGCAAAGAAAATCGCTGAAGAAGGCCTGCCGGCTCACAGAATGGAAGTGCTTGAGCTGATTCTGCGGCTTCGGCAGCTTTCTTGTCATCCGCGTCTTTTGGATCCTTCTTATATAGGAGAGGCGAGGAAATTTACGCAGGTGCTTGCAGACACGGAAGAGGTCATCGCATCTCAGCATAAGGTGCTAGTCTATAGTCAATTCACTTCGGTATTAAAACTCTTTGAGAAGGAGTTTAAAGAAAGAGGGTGGAACTATGTCTATTTGGATGGATCGACAAACGATCGTGAAACGCCTGTTGAACAATTTCAAAATGATCCGGCAGTCTCTATTTTCTTAATCAGCCTGAAGGCTGGAGGCATAGGACTGAATCTCCAAGCGGCAGATTATGTTTTCCTCTATGATCCGTGGTGGAATAGCGCTGTAGAAAATCAAGCAATTGATCGGGCCCACCGCATAGGTCGAAAAGAGACGGTCATAGCACGCAAATATTTTACCACGCAGACTATTGAAGCTAAAATCTTGGATCTTCAGTCAAAAAAAGAGGCTCTTGCCCAAAGCCTTTGGGATGAGGAAGAGTCAACAGAATCGCTTTCATTCGACGATTTGGCGGCCTTGCTGGAGATTGAGCTGTAGAATTTCTACAAATAATAGAGCCTCGACATGTCCTACTTTTTTTCCGACTTTTGAATTGTGCTCAGAATGGACTATGAGGTCGTCTTGGGGATTTTGAGGAATGATGATCGATTTAAGATGGGCGGTGTATCCAAGGGCATTTGGGCTTAGCGTAAAGGCTCCTGCATCAAAAGCCATTACTATTCCTTGATCTGTTTTAGTAAAGGTCACGGTAATAGATTCTGAGATTTGAGCTGCAGGACTTATTTTTAATAAAGGTGCAACGATACCTTGTATGACATAGGGCATCCTGTCCCATACAATCTGAGGAAGTTGTGTAACACGTACAATTTGATGAGAATCGTAAGAGAGTTTAAAGGTCTGAGACTCTTGATGAAACTCCACTGCAGTGATGTCTTCAATTCTGAAAAGGGTTTGTAATAGGAAATCTGCGAGAGTAAAACGATTTTTGTCAGCATTAAGCTCAATATGTTTTCCAGGGAAGGTTGTCTTAAGTTTTTCAACTAAAGTATCCAATGCAGTTTTCCCATCATAAGCTACTATTTGTTGTGCTTGCTTAGGTGGTTGTTCTGGAATCTCATTTTCTTCACTCAACTCCTCATCGAAAGAGTGCATCTGTATATCCTCTAAATCCGCAAAATCCTTTTCTAAAGTAGCTATTTTTCTCTCTAAGTTTGATTTAGCTTCTTCTAGAGCTTTAATACGGTTTTTGAGTGCCTGATTGTCCTTTTCTAAATTCGATAGTCGAGTGTTAAGAGACTGGGACGATTGGTATATTTTGTAGGCGACAAAGAGGCCTGCTGTAAAAAGAGCGACTTTTTTTGGAGATGGAATTTTATAAGAAGAGAAGCGCTCCCAAGAAGATTGAGCAAAAGTAGGAACAGTTTTGTGAAAAAAATCAGACACTTTATCGGTGGGGATCTTCTCCCAGCCCTTTTGAGCGATGGGCGCAAGGGTGTTTTGATAAAAGGAGTAAATAGGTTTAAGCATGCTAAATTTTATAGCATGTTTGTAGAATTTTATTCAGCTTTTTCGCCAGGAGGCTGTTCTTCGTCGAGAAGTTCTTGGGCTGCCATTTTAAGTGTCAGGAGGCCATTTTCAAAACCAACCTCTTTTAAAAGGCGGTCTAGGTAGTTAAGTTCTGCAAAGAGCTGGTCATTAAGAGTTTCTAGCTCTGAGATCCTTTTTTGCATCTGTTCTTTTTCCATAGTTCTCCTATATTTCTACATTAATAGATGCAAGGGGCGTGCCAGAACGCTTAAGGATTGGTAATTCCTTCAAATTGAAGGAGCTGCTCTTTGATTCGGGGGGTTGGAGTGAAAGAGCCAACGCCTCCAGAGGATGGAATGACCCTATGACAGGGCATTAAAAGAGGGAATAAATTTCCGCTGCAGAAGCTGCCGATGGCTCTTGCGGCGCCTGGATGGCCGATAGCCTCTGCAAGTTCTTTATAAGAAATGACTTGTCCCGGAGGAATGGATTGGAGGTGCTGGGCGGCTTTCTGAGTAAACGAGGTCTTATTATAAGGAGGGAGGGGGAAAAGGGACCATCTGCCTTGAGAGTAATTTTTGAGCCAGGGGATTAACTCTTCCTGAAGCTTTTTTGAGGGACAATCCAGGACAAACTTTGGGGCAAGAAAAAGGGAGATACGTTCTAATGTATCTCCCGCTTGGATATGAACTTTGACTCCCACTTTGGGGAGAGAGGCAATGGTGATTAGTTTTTCCATGAGGAAGGGGCGTTAATCTGACCGATCATTTGGTCGAGATTGCTGAGCTCTTTCCACTTATGTTCGGAAACTTTTTCTCCATCATAGAAGTATTCAACCTGTGCAATGCCGTCGACATAGTACTTGGAAGGTCCATGCTTATGGTCATTTTCCCAGAGAATTTCTTGGGAGATGGTTTCTCCGTCGAGGTAGTGGATTTCAAGGCCGTTTTTCTGTCCATCAAGATAATGGACTTCAACAGCACGGGCGCCATTTTTAAAGAAAGTTGCTTTTCCATGGAGCTTTCCGTTCACGTATTCTTTAATGGCAAGCGGGTCACCTGTTTCGGCAAAGCTTTTCTTTTCGCCATGAAGAACGCCATGGATGAAATGCGCGGTGCTTTCAGGAGCTCCACTAGCATAGAAGGTGTCTCTTTTGACGATAAAGCCTTGCTGGATTTCTTCTTTTGCTTGGAGAATGCCTTGGATATCTCGGATGACGCGTGTTCCACGGCCTCTTTCTACACGAGATTCTACATCGTTTTGACGTGAAAAATATTGTCCTTCAACGAGTTCTGCGCTGGCATATTCTTCTGTCAGCATCGGAATTCCGTCACTATACCACTTTGTCGTTGCAAAACGAGTGGGGGAGAGTTGGACTTCTTCACGCAGCGGCATTCCATGAACATCATAAAGGGTTTGTTTGACGAGGTTGCCTTGATTATAGAGGTAATACGACTCAACTGTTTGGCTATGCGGGAAGGTATGTGTTGTAGGGCCGTGCAGCTTGCCATTTTCATAAGTCGCTGTAATGGTGACGCCAGTCTTAAGGCTTGTGATGACTTGACCTGGGTATTTGCGTTCTTCAAATTCATTTTTCGAGACAGCATATCCGTATTTGTGGATATATCTTTCTGAAACAACATTGCTCTCTTGGTTGTTTTTGTGGCAGCTTGCCAGAAAGAATGTGAGGCATCCAACTAGTGGAATAACAAATTGTCGCATGAAAAACCTTCCTTTAGATTCAATGAACCTCATCATATTAGATTGGCAACCTTTTCCGCTACTGAATGTGTTAGTTGACGGTGCTCTTCTTCCACAGTTTCGTATGCAATTGTTTGATGACGATCACGATAGACAAAACGGAAAGTGACATTTTTTCGATCGGGACCGAGCTCTTTACTTGTGAAAGAATCGATCATTTCAAAAGATTCTAAATGGCGTGATTTTGAAGATTTAATGAACGCAGCAATTGTTGCATAAGGCAAGTGTGCAGAAAGCGTCAGGGTCCAATCTCTTGTGGAGGAGGGATACTCAGCTAAAGGATGGAACCGTACAGTTTCTTTTTTTATTCCTAAAATATCGCTCAAATTAAGTTCGGCAAAAAGAATCCTGCCGAATAAATTAGAGTTTAAGACGAGTTGGGGATGGAGCTCTCCAAAAACGCCGATGATTGTCTCGCCTATCTTGATTTGCGCCTGTCTCCAAGGATGAAGAGTATGGAGATTGGAAGGAGCAAATTGAACATTTTTAAGCTGTAGATGCTGGGTGAAATTTTCAATCATCCCTTTTAAATCAAAAAAATCAAAAGAGCTAGGCTTGCGATCAAAATGGGGATGTCTTGAAAGTCCAGAAAGTAGAATGGCAGCGCAGCTGGGTTCTGCAATTTCTTTTCCTTCTTTAAAGTGGATCTTCCCGATTTCAAAGAGAGCAAGGTCTGTTTGTCCAAAATTATAGTTATGCTGCGCAACTTTAATGAGTCCTGGCAAGAGTGATGTGCGAAGCACCGACTGATCTAAAGAGCGGGGATGGAGAACGCGCAATGTAGCGCTATCTGAGATCTCTTTTTCTTTGGTGAGTTCATTTTCTAAAGGGCTGATAAGATCGCACGTAATACATTCTTGTAGCCCTTCGCGTAGTAAAAGCGTCCTCGCTTCTTCTTCCAGTGTAAACAGAGGAGAGTCAGAAAGGCTGCCGGCTGAGTAAACGGGTCTAGTGCGCGGGATATGATTGTATCCATATAGGCGGGCAATTTCTTCGATGAGATCAACTTCTATATTAATATCGTTTCGATAAGAAGGGATGATCACTTGCAATCCTTCCTTTTCTTGCGTTGCAGTCATCTCAAGCCGTTTGAGAAGACTGATCATCTCGCCGGTGCTTAAGAGAAATCCTAATAACTCCTGCACGCGGGAGGGTCTTAAGAAAATAATTTTTTGTTTCGCAGGATGCGGGTAATGATCAACAGGAGCATGGATAGTTCCTCCTGCAAGCTCTTGGATGAGCTCGGCGGCTCTTGCAAGGGCTCGAAGGGGGACTTTTTCATCAACACCTCGATCAAAGCGGGAAGAGGCATCGGTTTTAAGTCCGAGCAGTCTGCTAGACTTGCGTATCGAACCAGGTGCAAAGACTGCAGCTTCGATGAGAATGTTTTTTGTTTGGTCGGTGGCCGCAGATCCTAGCCCGCCCATGATTCCAGCAAGCGCTAGCGGTTTTTCTTGATCGCAGACTAAAAGAGTTCCTGGAGGGATGTCTCTTGTTTGGTGATCGAGGGTTTCAAATTTAAGAGGGCTTTCCGCTGGTTTAATAATCATTGTTGACCCTGCAATCTTATCTAGATCAAAAATATGGAGGGGATGTCCTAGTTCGAGCATGACGTAGTTAGAGACATCAACGACATTATTAATGGGGCGCAGGCCGCATTGAATGAGCCGATTTTGCATCCAGGCAGGAGAAGGGCCGACTTTAATATCTTTAATGATTTGACATGTAAACCGAGGACAAAGCTCTGAATTTTCAATTTCCACACTCATCTTGCCATCGCTTTTAATTTCGGTTTTAGCTTGTGGGGTCTGAAGCTCAAGATTAAAAGAAGCGGCAAGTTCTCTAGCTATGCCCAGAGTGCTTTGGCAATGTCCTAGATTCGGTGTGAATGAAAGATCAAAAACGGGATCTAAAATGGTGGCTGCAAGGTCAATTCCTAAAGACGTTTCTAATGGAAGTTCAATAATTCCATCGCTTTCTTCAGAAAGCTGGAGCTCTTTTGCAGAACAAAGCATTCCGAACGATTCGACATCTCGTATTTTACTTTTTTTGATTTTCCATTTCTTGCCATCAGCATCTGTCAGTTCTGCATTTTCTCTAGCAAAAGCGACAATAATTCCTTCTCTGCAATTAGGCGCTCCGCATACGACTTGATACTCCGCAGTTCCATCTGTGACTCTAGCTACGCGAAGCCTATCGGCATTAGGATGTTTTTCAGCAAAGAGAACTTTACCAACGACAACGCCTGAAAAAGTTGCTTGATCGCCTTTGATTTCTTCAACTTCAATTCCAAGATTTGTAAGATGGAGTGCGATCTCACTGGCTGTTTGGGTAAGAGGCAGAAATTGTTTTATCCATGACAAAGGGACTTTCATTTAACTCTTCCTTCGCGTTATAAAGATGACATTCGAAGATAAGGATAACACATTGGACACGTCGTTGCAACCTCAGTGGGAGAAAAAAAGTCGCTTTCTTACACAGCTCTTGATCTGGAGCGGGGCATTAAATATTGGTCTTTTGTCATCTCTTATTTATTTGGTTTTACAAAGCCGTCCCGAAACGATTTCTTTTGATTTAAAGCCGGTGGCAGCAGCTTCTACCTTGCAAGCGACCAATCAAGAAATTTTATGGCAGTTTTCGACCCTCTCTTGGGCAGAGCTCATTGGACAGCTGGGCAATGATGATTTAGTTGAACAAGGGTATAAAAAAAGAGATTTAGCACTAGCTAGCTTAGTTGCTTTTCACGGATTCGATATTGAGCGGGCGCTTCAAGGATCTTTTATCCAGAAACGGGGTATTGCTCTCACACGCAAAGAAGGGCCTGAAGAAATTAATTTAATTTTGTATCCAGGTCTTTCCGAAGATCAGTTTGTAGCGATCCGCCGGTTTATTCAGACTGAAAAATTTCCCTTTACAGCGCTCGGGCTTTTCTATGAGATTCAGCATGCGGTCCTGCCTCGAGATCCGGCGCTCTTAGAAGCGTTTTATTTAACTCCTGAATTTAATTCGATTGCAACCCTATGTCAAAGAACAGGCATTCATTTGCCGAAAGAATTTATTATCGAGATGATCGCTCAAGGAGATTGGAAAACACTCCATCAGTTTGCGACTGAGCAAAAAGAAGGAATGGATCTGACACCGGACCGTTTAAAAAAACTTCTTTTTAGCTATGTCAAATGCCGTTCAGTTCTGGCTGCAAAAATTCTGCTCCAATCCGACCATGAATTTATTCTCAAAAGATTAGATGACCGGGATCTGATCGTCTTTTTAGATCTATTCAAAGAGCCTTCTGTTGCTTTGAAAGAGTTATTGAAAGAGCTTATCACTAGCGCTCGTTCTGATACGGTTTGGAAGAAAGCGGCCGAGCTTCTCTATCAGTTCGGGGGGCTCCAGCTACCAGAGCCGTATGATCACAACGTGACGCTTGCTGCTTTTGCCGGTATTGCACTGCCTGCTCAAAAAATTGAACAGCCTGTTGTTACAGTTCTTCCACCAAAAAAAGAAGAGCTCAAGCACACGATTGCTCATGGAGAAAATCTTTGGAAAATTGCCCGCAAATACAAAGTCTCAGTTGAGGCGCTCCGAAAAGCCAATCGATTAGAAACAGATAAGCTGCGTGAAGGAAAGACTCTTATTATCCCTATTAAGGAACAGGATCTACCCCGCCAGGATTCCAGGGATGGCAGCGGCAGATCCGCTTGATGGTCAGCCATGATCCTTTAATAGCGCCATGTTTTTGGAGCGCTTCTGCGCCATAGTGGGAGCAAGAAGGATAGAATCTGCAAGTCTGTCCAATCACGGGTGCAATCGTCCATTGATAAATGCGAATAAGTCCAATGAGGATGATTTTCATATGACGTGAAAAATTTCTTTGAAGACCACAATGCAAATTTCAATGGAGATCAAGATGATGATGATCCACTCGAGTCTTGAAGAGTGTTGGTGGTTGAGCTCATTGCTTAAAATCTCGAAAAGTTCATGGACAACGCCTAAACGTTTATTAAGAACTTCCGCTCGCTTGTTTGTATCGAGGTAATGAGTTGTTCGGCGGTAATAAGGTTCAAGTTCGGGATAGTTCCAGAAAAACTCTGGAGTGTCCAAAATCTCTGAATGAAGATTGACGAAGTTTCTTTCGATGAAAAGCTCTCCCATTTTTCTTGAGATTTCTTTTCTCGACATCCGGATTTTTCCTTTTGTCGCTAAATCTTCGGGAAGGTATTTGGTATTATCAATAGTCTTTTGAATTGTCTCTTCAAAAGTTGTCAGTTTGACTGATTGCGCAACACCATAAGAAATCGCAAGCTTTGTTAATATATTTTTCGTTGGAAGCGAAATTTCGTCTTCTTCGATCCGCATGTTTTCATCGTAAACATACGTAAACTCGTCCATTTCAGGTTTAGGCATCGGCTCTTTTTCGAATTCTTTCAGCGATCCTAAAATTGCATACTCTTCTTCCTCGCTAAAACCCCACAAAACGACACAGCCATAGGAAAAATAAAAAATGTCGCCCTTAGGTTTTTTCTCTTCCTTCAAAAGCAAGTGGATGCAATCGCGGAAAAGTTGAACAGATCCGAACTTCTGCAAAGACTGAAAAAGGCGGGGCATATCGTACGCAGCAGCAGTACAGTAAGTGGTGCATCGCATGTTTGTGACTATAGCCTATCCTTCTTAAAAAGGGAAGGAATCGACTTTATTGAACTTCGATGAGCCCTGTCTTAAAACTTTTTTTTCTTCATGCGAATATACGTTTAATTAGGAGGAACCTTATGGAAATTAATAAGTTATGACTAAAAAAATGAAGATAATATCCAATCAATTTTTACTGGCTGATTTCCCTGTTTACATATACCACGATGCGTGGTAACATTACCACTATAGGTGGTAGTATGTTTGAACAGCTATTTAATAGCCGTCTTGTAGAAAAAGTACTCTTTTACATGATTGCGAATGATCAGTGCTTTGCCAGTGAACTTCGCCAGGCCTTTGGGATACCTATTTTTGGTTTTCAAAGAGCTCTTACACGACTAGAAAACCAGGGCATTCTTGTCAGTATAATAGAAGGCAGAAACAGATTGTATCATTGGAATCCACGGTATCCTTTTCTCTCAGATTTTAAATCATTTATCTCAAAGGCATATTCTTCATTACCGGACGATATGAAAAAAAAATATTATGAGCGACCTATTCGAAAACGCCCAAGAAAAAAAGGCAAACCTTTATGAAAAAGGAAATAAATTGGAAAAAGATCAAGACAAAAGCTCTTGCTGCATTAATTTATCAGCATTTAAAAAATGATGGCATTGATGCTGTTTTGGTTGGAGGATCTTGTGTGACGATTTATTCGAAGAACAAATATGTATCCCAAGATTTAGACTATGCTTGTCATTCTGACCATATAGAAATTAAAAATTCTCTAACGAAACTTGGCTTTATTCATCGGGGAAAATATTTTCAACATCCCGAATGCGAATTTTTAATAGATTTCGTAGCTTCGTCTGTTTTCATTGGAGATGAAATCATTAAAGAAAAAAAATTTAACAAAATGAAGACGAAATACGGAATAATTAAATTACTCTCAACTGAAGATTGTGTAAAAGATCGTCTTGCAGGTTTTTTCTATTGGAACGATAGACAAGGTCTTGAGCAGGCGATAACTGTATGTTTGAATAACAAGATCAACACAAAAAAAATACGTGAATGGGCAATAGCTGAGCGACAAGAAAAAAAGTTTCTCCAATTTATAGAAGAATTGAAAAAGGCTAAGATTTAGCCTTTTCAATTACAACTCATTGATTATGAATAAATTGTTAAAAAGTTACAAATATAAGAATGAACTCATAATAATACTTTTAATGCAGAGGTGTTTTTATCGTTTTTTACTTCTCTGTCTGGAAACCGGGATGTAGAAAATCTGCTTATTTGCGAAATCAAAAAACTCATGAGAGCCTCGCTTTTCACTCGTTTTAACATAATAACGGTTAGTGCGTCTTAATTTTTCCCTCTCTTGATTTCATTTGGCTGGTTCAGTAAGATTATCGCTCTTACATGCGGGAGTGGCGGAATTGGCAGACGCGCTACTTTGAGGTGGTAGTGAGGCAACTTGTGTGGGTTCGAGTCCCACCTCTCGCATTCTCTTTTTCTACAAGATTTTATAACAAAAATTATTTTACAGATATTAAAGGTGCAGTCAAAAGAGGGAATTGAGAAAACAGTTCGAGAAACTTTTCTGCATGCACGGTTGGAACTGTGTTTTTTTCAAATAGTGCATAGAGAGTGTAATTCATAGGATTGAGTTCTTCAAACACCGGTTTTAAATCCTGATACTCATTCATGATGTAGTCCGGACAAAGTCCGATGCCAAGACCTTCTTGAACAAGTCTGGCAATCATGCTCCAGCTAGACACTTCCATCCAGACGGGTAATTCTTTTCCATGAAGATTTCTATAGGCGTCTTTTAAAAGGTTGGTTTCGATTCGTTCTTCTGAATCTAAGAGAAAAGGTAGCAAAGAGGGATTTTCAACGGCTTCAGATACATAAAGGCGGTAGGTTCCTTGGTGCAAGGTGTACTTCTCAAATGTTGAGAGATCATCATTATCAAGGAGGATCCCAAAATCAATAGTGCCCTTTTTAATCCAATCTTTGATGTTAAAATAATGTCCCAATCGGAAATTAATCCTGAGTTTAGGGATGTGCTGTTTTGCGAGCTTAAGATAGTGGGGAAGGCAGGAAAGTGCAAAGCTATGGGTGCACCCAAACGTAATCCTGCCGCCGTCATCTGCTAAGAAGTCCTCGGTTGATTGTATGGCTTTAAAGATCTGTTTTGCGTGTATGAAGAGTTGTTTTCCCTCTTCTGTAACTTTAAACCGATTGGGCTGATGCGTGATGAGTGTGCAATCAAGGCTCTCTTCAAGCTTATTGATCCCTTGGCTGACAGCAGATTGGCTTACATGATTTAGCTTGGCCGACACCGAAATACTTCCACTGCGAACAGCATCGCAAAAATATTTTAAATAGATCAAGTTTGAATGAAGTTTTTTCATAAGTTTTGCTTATAGCATCCTTCAGTATTATGAGTTTTTCTTATTTATCGCGATAGATTTATGATGAAGTTCATAAAAGGGAGTGTATATGGCAAGTTTTTTATCGGTTTTTGCAGCGAAGGAAGCTAAGAGATTCAAGCTTAAAGTGGGTATTTTAGTCGTTCTTATCGAAGAAGAACAAGTGCTTCTTCTGCGAAGGTTCCAAACAGGTATAGACGATGCACGCTATGTGGTGCCGATGGGAGGACATGATGGACAAGAGCCCCTGACCCTAGGCGTGATTCGTGAGGCAAAAGAAGAAGTGAATATCGATTTAAAACAAGAAGATATAGAGGTCTGCCACGTGATGCATCGTTTTCATCCTATGCCAGAGGGGCTTTCATTCGAGCAGATCGATGTTTTTTTTAGAGTGAAGAGCTACGAAGGGGTCATTACAAATAATGAGCCTGATCGATGCGACGAGCTTGCCTTTTTTCCATTAAACGATCTTCCGAAAGCAACGGCTCCATTTATCCGTCAGGCCTTGCAGTGCATTCAAGAGGGAAAAAGCTATTCAGAGTTTGGATTTGGATGAGCAAAATCTAGAGAATTTGAAGGCGGCTTTTCTGCTTATAACAAAGTTTTGAGCAGATTTTCTAGCTGTAGAACTGTATCTCCTAAGCCTTTTTGATCATAGTGTGCGCGGAATGATTTGGCGTGGGCTAAATTTTTTAGTTTATCCCAGACTTCCTGAGAATAGGAGAGGGGAAAAAGTGCGGGTCGATCCCATGCCAGCACTCCTTCATGGGTGAGCAGCTTTAAATAAAATAGGGCGATCAGAGTTGCCGGTTCTAGGAAATAAGGCAGATGTTTAAGGCAGGCGATCAAAAGTCTATAGAGATCAGGAGCTGCTTTTTCAGGAAATTGAGACTGGAGTAGAGCGCTTGCAATTTTTCCTGCGGATTCTAAAAGATCCCAGCGTTCTCTTAAAAAGTGATGGTGCTCAATGATAAATCCTTCTTTGAAAAAACATAAGTCAGATCCTTTTTTTCGATAGACCACTTCGAGTTGTGACAGTGGAGAGAGCAAAGCTTGCATTTTAGGCTTTGAGATCCCTTTTGCAAGAAGGCTGATGATTCCGCTGTCAGGAGTGAAGATTTGAATGATTCGGTGATGATCTTTATAAGGAATCATTTTCAAAATGATTCCTTCGGTCTTGATTTCACTCATATAGCTATGTTATCTTTTTACCTTTTGCACCGATAGCTCAATCGGATAGAGTACCCGGCTTCGAACCGGGTGGTTACAGGTTCAAGTCCTGTTCGGTGCGATGTCTATACTTTCTCTTACGCAAGCAGAGTTCGCGGATCAAATGGTTTCACTCATGGGAAGGGGTCGGCGCCATGCTGAGCGTCTTTATCAACATTATGTGAGAAAAGGCGATCTCTCTGATCTTTCTTGGGTCGAGCCGCAAGCGATGCATCTTGTACAAAAAATGATTGAAGCTGCAAATTTTAAATGCGATCCCATTTCTAAAATTTTGGAAGATGGGGATGTGAAAAAAATCTTAATAAAGCTTCAAGATGGTCTTGAAACGGAATCTGTTATTATCCCGATGAAAGCAGGACTCACGCTTTGTGTTTCCTCTCAGGTGGGCTGCAAGATGGGATGCACCTTTTGCGAGACAGGACGGATGGGGCTTATCCGGAATCTAAAACCTGAAGAAATTGTCCAGCAGCTCTTCATTGCTAAGCATGTGCTCAAAAAACCGATTCGAAATATTGTTTTCATGGGGATGGGCGAGCCGTTTGATAACTATGATAATGTGATGCAAGCCATAAAAGTGTTGACCGACCCTAAAGGTTTTGGAATGGGCCCTCGCCATATCACGGTTTCAACAAGCGGAGTAGTGGATGTTCTAGATCGATTTACAGAGGAGGCAGATCAAGCTATTAACTTAGCTGTCTCAATCAACGCGCCGAGCGATCAAATCCGCTCTAAAATTATGCCGGTTAATCACAAATGGTCGATGGGACAACTCAGAGAAGCTTTACACAGATATGTCACTACTGGAAGACGGGAAATTTTAATTGAATACGTTCTTTTAAAAGATTTGAATGACGGTCTTGACCATGCAGATCTTTTAGCGGATTATTTAGAAGGGCTGCCTGTGAAGGTGAACCTGATTCCCTATAATGCTCAGAGAAGAACGAGATTTTCTCCTCCAGAGCTTGAGCAGCAGGAGGCTTTCTTTCAAAGGCTAAAAGAAAAAAAATATCAGGTCCTTTTAAGGCACCACAAGGGACGTGGCATCATGGCTGCATGCGGCCAGCTAGGAAACAAAGAATTATACCGTCCGTCATTAAAAAAGTTACATTTGGTCTGACGTGAAAGTTCCTGCGGTTGGTCTATCACAACTGGGTCCGTATTGCATTAATACTGACCCAGTTGTGATAGACCAACCCCAGGGCTTTGACGCAGCCCAAATATAACTTTTTTAATGACGGACGGTATATGTCATACTCAAAAATCAGTTGCATTCGTATAATGCCAAAAGACCCCTAAAAGGAGCTCGGCATGGTTGACAAAGCAAAATTTACAGAACAAGAAAAAGCGTTGGGTTTGAGAATCAACATTCTGGGACGTAATGTTTATGTCACAGATTCTATGAAAGATTATGCCTTTGAAAAAATTTCAAAGATTGAGAAGTTTCACAACCATATCATGGATATTCATGTGACGATGGATGTTCAAAAAATGGAGCAGTCTGTCATCATTATGCTCCACCTAGAACACTTAAGGGTAAAAGTTTCTGCAAGCAGCACGGATATGTATGCCTCGATTGATAAAGCGATCGAGAAGCTTCAAGCAAAGATCAGACGTTGGAAGAGCCGGATTCAAGACCATCATAAAAAGTCTCGTTCGGTTGTAGATCTGCAAGTTAATGTTTTAAAGCGCCCATTTACAGATATTGAATTGATTAACGAGTCGATCGAAATTGAAAACGCTTCTGAAGCAATGCACGAGTATGAAATGCCCCAGGTCATTGGAACAGATACACGTCCGATGAAAATGCTGACAACGGAAGAAGCGGTTATGAAAATGGAGCTTTCCGACGATAAATTTATGCTTTATCGCGGGGAAGAAGATCAGAAGCTTAAAGTCATCTACCGTCGTAACGATGGCAATTATGGACTTATTCTTCCAGAATGAAACAGGTATTTGATCCGCTAAGAAACGAGTGGGTCGCTGCTACTCCTGAAGAGGTGGTGCGCCAGACATGGATCCAACGGATGATCGGCGAGCTAAAATTTCCTAAGGAGCTGCTAGCCGTAGAAAAAGAGCTTAAAGCTCTTCCACATTTAATAGAGGTTAAAAGCTCACTTCCCACACGGCGGATAGATCTTCTTTCATTTATGAAAAAAGGTGATACAGTAATCCCTCTTGTACTAATCGAATGTAAAGAAAGCGCGCTTTCACAAGAAGCGCTGGATCAAGTGCTCAGTTATAACCATTATGTAAAAGCCCCCTATGTAGCGATCGTGAATCAGTTTGAAGTTCGTTTTCGGTATCAACTCTCTTGCCGCTCGTGTGAAATTCCTCGGTTTCCTTCTTATCATGAATTAATCGAGGCCCTCCATGAGTGAATTAGGGGGTGAAGTATTTTGTGTCACAAAAGGAGACGAGAAGCAGCTGACACAATGGGTGGATGCTAAGCCCGATCGATATGTGGTTTGGATAGGCCCTGAAAAAAAAGCCGATCATCCACGCATTCTTAACGCAGAGGACAATGAACTCTCGCTCCAGCAAATTGCAACTCAGCTTCTTTACCTGCCATTTGTCTATGAAGAAGGAGCACATCCAGCTCTGCAAAGGCTTGCGCGCATCCAAACCGAAACCCATTTTAGATCTACTGATTATCTAGACCAAGGCGTAAAGCTCCTGACAAATTTCAGGTCTAATTTGCAAAACCCTACTAAGCTTGCCACCGAGTGTTTCGGACGGTTTGAAAAGTTTCCAGCCATTGTTTGCGGCGCAGGACCTTCCCTTCAAGAGATCATTCCATTTTTAAAACAAAATAACGACCGTTTTTTAATTGTAGGATGCGGCGCAGGAATGCAAGCGCTTCTGACTGCCGGTGTGCAGCCTCATTTGGCAGTTCACGTCGATCCCGATCCTTATCATAAGTTTCCCAAGACCTCTATCCCTCTTTTCTATCAACTGCGGACCAGTCATGAAGTTGTCTCTCAAATGAAAGGCCCCCGTTTCTTAATGACGGGCTCAGGAGAGTTTCCTCTGGAGAGATGGATTGAACAGAGGATGGGACTTGAATTTCCTACCGACGGAGGTTGGACGGCGGCCACCCGCGGAGCATCGCTTGTTTCAGCGATGGGATGCCGGACGGTTTATTTAGCGGGGATTGATTTTTCAGCCGCTTCCAATGTTTATGCTAAAGGTGTTCAGCCTCCGCAAGAAGGGAGTTTGATCAAAATAACACTCCCGGACGGTACAGCCGTTCAGACAAGATCAGACTGGCTCTTAGCTGCCGAATGGATGAACAAGTGGGTCGTAGAACATCCAGATATTAAGTGGGGTCTTCTTTCCAAAACAAATCCTCTCATGCCGGCGCTTGAAGCCCTTGAGTTAAATCATTGCCCAGGGGTGGATGGGGTTTCTATATTTGCTCAGCAAGTTTTTGAAGCATGTCCGGAGAAATCTGGAAAAGCTACCTGGCAAGAAATGAGTCAAAGTTTTAAAACCTGCCGCACGCTTGTCGATCAATTTCTCACCCGTTTTCAAAAGATTTTCCCAGGGCTGCCCTCTGGTGATGAAACCTGCAGGAACATTATTCAGGAAATCGATGCGCAAGAAGCGATCCATCAGGTCATCGATCCTATTTGGAACCATTGGGAAATTGTATTAAAACGATCGCCTGAGAACCATCCTGATGCGATGATTGTCCACCGCATTTTATTGATTAAAACTCTTTCTGACCGGTTTTATGCTTGAGAAGTATCCCGATTTAGAATTTCAGCTTCATCTTGCGGGCTTCAAACAGGACCAAGTAGACCCTTCCCCATGTGAAAAAAAACTGAACCTGCCTCTCGAAAATTTAGACATTATCTACGTCTACGGACTTTCAGATGGCCATCCCTTTTTAGAAGTAGAAGAATGGTTAGAAGCGGTTTCAGGAAGGCATCTCATATTTTTAGAAGACGATCTATATGCCCTCCATCGTCTGACTGCGCTGCCCTGGGGAAAGAGGCTGCTGGACCACCCCCAAGTCCATCTTAAATTTCTCCACTATCCCCGCGACTTAAGATTAGAGCTCTGCGCTAAGGAGTTCCCCTCAGAGCGGATCGCTGTTGCAACCCTCAGGAAAAAAACCAAAATTTTTCAATCAATCAAGCTCTCCCTTCTTCGCAAAACCGTCCTATGGAATTCACTCACTTCTGAAAGTCTTTCAGGCCATATTCTTCATCGCAATATTTTGTCTAATTTTCAAAAGGTCCCAGAGAGCTTTTATGTGAACCAAACCAAAAACGCTTTCAAAGGCCAACCTGCTGTTATTTGTGGAGCTGGCCCTTCGCTCAGCCCTGTTATTGAAGACCTCAGAAAACTGCAAGACAAAGCACTTATCATTGGATGCGGATCGGCGCTCTCATCCCTCTCTTACTTTAACTTAAGGCCTCACATTGGGTTAGCAATCGACCCGAACGCTAGGGAAAAAGAGTGCCTTCAAGGATGTACTTACCGCGACCTTCCTTTGATCTACGGCAATCGAGTTTACCCCGGAGTGTTCGATCTTTTTGACGGCCCCTATGGCTATCTTTGTTCGCCGACGGGAAGTCCGCTTGAAAAAGCCATTGAAGAAGAACTAGGTCTTACTGAATCTGATGTCGGTCTGGATCTTGGCCGTGAGGCACTTTCTGTTACAACATTGGCTTTATCGCTTGCCTGTTTCTGGGGATGCTCTCCAATTATACTTGCAGGAGTTGATCTTGCTTACTCAGGAGGGGACCATTATGCAAAAGGAGTCCCTGTCCATGTTACAAAGGCTACAAAGCACAAACAAGAAACACGAGCTGGCGAGCAGGTGATCTACCGAAAAGGCGCCGAAGGCAAAAGAGTTGCAACATTAGTCAAATGGGTGATGGAGCAGCAGACAATCGATGCTTATACAAAACTTTATCCGGAAATAACTTTCATCAATCTCACCGGAAAAGGACTTGGGTTTCCTTCTATACCTCATCGTCCTATCGATCTTCCAAAAACCTCCATCGATCTTCAAAAGCTTATATCTCATCCCACAAACGTGACTCATGCAAAACTGAACACAACCCTCAAAGGATTTAAAGAGAGCTTTGAGAGGTGTCTGCATTTTGCAAAACTCTTAGAGCAAGAGCCGGAAGGAAGCGGCAAAGCAATCATCTATGAAGAAGATCTCCTGCAGGAAAAAGCCTACAAGCTGACCCTTGCACCCGCTTTAGAAGCGCTTGAGCGCATCTTTCTCTTGAATATAGAAGTTCCTTTCAGCCGGCATAAGTGGAAGTTTCTTCAAGAGATCATCGAAGAGTATCTATTGATATTGATTTAGCTTATTGCGGAGTGTGCGGACATTAATGCCGAGTGCCTCTGCGGCCCTGCTGCGGTTATGATTGAACCGAGAAAGGGTTTCCAAAATATGCTGCTTCTCGACATCAGCTAAAGTTTGCTCACTGCTAATTGGAAGCGTCAAAAGAGCAGGAGATGCCGGATCAAGATTCAGATGAAGGATGTCGAGCGTATCACCCGCATGCATCACGACCGCCCGCTCTAAGGTATTGGCCAGCTCGCGGATATTTCCCGGCCAGGGATAGTCCAGAAGGCACATTTGCGCTGCAGGAGAAAGAGTCTTTTTCTTCTTCTGATTTTCCTCGCAAAATCTCTCAAGAAAGTAATTAGCAAGCCCCAAAATATCGTCTTTTCTTTCACGAAGCGGAGGTAGTTGAATAGGAATCACATTCAGACGGAAGAAAAGATCCTCACGAAAAAGTTTTTGATCGACCATCGCTTTCATATTTCGATTGGAGGTCGCAACTAATCTTACATCGACATGGATCGGCTTTGTGCCGCCGACTCTTTCAAATTCCTGCTCTTGTACCACACGCAGAAGTTTTGCCTGTAGAGCGAGGGGGATTTCTGAGACCTCATCGAGAAGAAGCGTCCCCTGATGAGCAAGCTCAAAGCGTCCCATTCTTTGTTCTAAAGCACCTGTAAATGATCCCTTCTCATGACCGAAAAATTCAGATTCGATGAGAGACTCGGGCACTGCTGCGCAGTTTACTTTCACAAACGGTCTATTTGCACGCGGAGATTGGTAGTGGATGGAGTGCGCAATGACTTCTTTTCCCGTACCCGATTCTCCTGAAATGAAGACAGCCGCGCTGCTTTGAGCAATCTTTTCAATGTCTGCCAGAACTTTTTGCATCACCACGCTTTCTGATAAAATCACTTCATGACGGTTTCTTTTCGCACTAGAAATGGTTGCCTTTTTAGGCGCCGGCGCATTCAGCCTCTCAAGGAGTTTTTCAATATGAGCAGCAGACAAAGGCCTCACGATATAATCAAAGGCGCCTCTTCGCATGGCTTCGACCGCCTCAGAGATAGACCCAATAAGCGGAGCTACTACAATAGGAACCGTTTGGAACTCTTGCTTGATGCGATCGAATAACTCGAGCTCTTCCACAATGACCAGATCAAATTTTTTCTCACGGAGATGTTGGAGTAAAGATTGGTTATTTTTCGCAATTGTGATATGTCCTTCAGGAAATAAAAGAGTATCGCAGCTCTGGAGGAGAACGTGTTTCATGTTGTTTATCTTTTATCCGCACTTTAAAAAAATTTCTATTAATGTGCAAAAGGTGTTTCTATTATTTTTATGTTTTGGATGCTCCGGCCATGAAAAATCAGAACAAGAACGGCTCCGAGAGCAGAATGCCAAGGGGGAATATGTCTATCGGAATCATGATGAAAGACAATACCCCCTAAAAACCCCTACCCATCGCGATCCAGAACCTTATCCCTGGGAGATAGAAACAGCCTCTAAATAGTTTTTTCAGGGGAAGTAAAATCGGTTTTGAGTCATAATTAGTCCTCTTGCCGATGTGGCGAAATTGGTAGACGCGATAGATTCAAAATCTTTTTCTAGCAATAGAGTGCTGGTTCGAGTCCAGTCATCGGCAAAAAGGGAGCGTAAGCTCCCTTATTTTTTGCCGATGAAGCAGGCCATAGTATGGCCTCTCGTCTGGACGAGAAGTGAAGGCCGCTTGCGGCTTTAGCCGGCTCTCGGGACGGCCAGCGAAGCTGCCCGCCAGAGAGGAGTCCAGTTACTAAAATGGTTATTATGGATTGGATAAACAAATTTGACTTATTTCTGTTCGATTTCGACGGGCTCTTAGTTGATACCGAAGGGTTCCATTTTGAAGCCTATCAACAGCTGTGCGCCAAATACGATTGCAAGCTTCCATGGACTTTAGATCAATTTTTCAATATTGCCCATACAAGCGCTTTAGGCATACGTAACGAAATCGAGCGGCTATTCCCTCAAATGCTTGATGGAACATCCTGGGATGTTCTTTATTCTGAGAAAAAATCGATCTATCAAAAGTTGCTTCAAAGCGGGAATCTTTCTCTTCTCCCGGGTGTTCAACCGCTTCTTGAAAAGCTTGCTGCAGAGAACAAGAAACGATGCGTTGTCACAAACTCAACCCTGCCTCAAATCGAACTGATCAAATCCCATATCCCCGTTTTACAAACCATTCCTTATTGGTTCACTAGAGAGTCTTACACAAATCCTAAACCCGCTCCGGATGGGTACTTAAAAGCCCTTCAAGAGCTTAAAAGACCGCAAGACCGGGTCATAGGCTTTGAAGATTCATTAAGGGGTTTAAAGGCGCTTGAGCAAGCAGGTGTAGAGAATACAGTCTTGATATGCACGCCTTCGCATCCTCAGCTGGTAGGATTTCATCAACCACAGCTATTAATGGTGCCTTCATTTATCGCATTGAACGAAGTGCTTTAAGCATCAGAAGAAATCCGGTACTTTTGGAATCTGCTGCTCGGCTTTTCCGGAATCGTTAATTCTATTGATGCATTTTTGATAAGCTTGAAGAGGGCTTTTTTCAAACCTCCAGAAATATGACCATGTCCTAGATGATGGGCAATCTCCACCTTTGATAGGGATCCTTGACGTAACAAATTTAAGATCTTGTCTTCAAGTGACTCGGGCCTTGACTCGGGCCTTTTAGATAGGTTAATTTGATATTTTTGGAGCCGGCTATTGGGTTTTTCAGGGATCGCTAATCTAATTCGTTCGCTTTTGACAAGTTGTATGAGAATCTTTTTCAAACCTCCAGGAAATGCGACTATGATAGATGATGTGCAATCTCCACCTTTAATAAGGATCCCTGACGTAATAAATTCAAGATTTTGTCTTCAAGTGACTCGGGCCTAACTAGGGCCTCGACTCGGGTCTTTTCTACACAGAAAGAGGATCTGTCAGATCGGCTTTTATCAATAATTCACTTTCATGAGGAAGAGGCCTTGCGGAGGGGCGGAGCAGCTCATTTGTCTGCGGTCTTTGAGGGCAAAGAGGTCGGGGATTTTTTCAGGAGAGATTTTCTTACGGCCGACATCGAGAAGTGTTCCTGTAATGTTGCGAACCATTTTGTAAAGAAAGCCAGTGCCTTCAAACTCCAGGCGGACACCTTCTGGCATGCGGATGAGATCTAGGCGTGTGAGAGTTCGGACGGGATTTTTTGCAGCGCTGCCTTTAGAGGCTTCATTGGCAAAGGATGTGAAGTCATGAGTGCCGATAAAAAAAGGAATTGCTTTTTCCATGAGGGTGAGATCCAGGGCGTAGGGGTGATGGTAGGCATAAAGTCTTTTAAAAGGATCGAGCGCCCAATCAAGATGGATGTGGTAGTGATACTCTTTTGAGAGCGCAGAATAGCGGGCATGGAATTCGTGGGGAGCGTTTTCAATAGTTAGGATCCGGATATCGACGGGCAAGATGCCATTGAGGGCTCGCAGGAGGTATTGTAGGTCGGTGGGAGGGGCTGTAAAGTGTGCGACTTGTCCTTTAGCATGGACGCCGGCATCGGTTCTTCCAGAGGCGAAGACGGCTGTTTTTTGCCGGAGGGCAATTTGGAGGGCATTTTCCAGATGCGCCTGAATCGACACGGCATTGGGTTGGATTTGCCATCCGCCATAGAGGGTTCCGTCATAAGAGATGAGTAGTTTATATTTTAATTTCGAGTTGTCCACGAAGAAAGTATAGCAGAAAAAAGGGAGAGGAGCACAGGAAAACCATGCCCCTCCAAGAAAAAACTAGGAAAGGTGTTTGTTGACGAGTTTTGTCATTTCAAACATGTTAACTGTTTTTTTGCCACCGAAAACTTTTACAAGCTTTTCGTCTGCAATGATATTGCGCTTATTTTTAGGGTCTTGGCATTTTTTTGATTTAATATATGCCCAGAGTTTTTTTGTGACTTCTGTGCGTGGTAGTGGTCCTGCTCCTACGACAGCTTTAAGATCTTCGCTCAGACGCATTGGTTGCATGAATTTGGATTGTTTCTTTGCCATTTCCAACTCCTTATATGTTTGTGGCTTGCTATCTATCGATACCTTCGATGAGATAGACCGTTGAGGTTCTTTATTTTCCTCGTATGTCTCTTGTAACCGTCTTCGGGTATTATAGTCAAAAAAAATCAGCTTAGTGGATGTATTTTTTTTCTTTGAGGTTCTCTTGACTTGCGTTTTTCCTCTCTATCGGGTATGCATGGAGGATTATGTTTCATTTACTTGCCCAGGAGCTTGCTGGTTGCGCCTCTTCTAGAGAGAAAATTAATCTTTTAAGAAGCAGCGGTTCTGTGGAAAATTTTTTGGTGCGATCGGTTGAGACGGCTTCTTTAATAGAGCAATTAGAAGAGAGCCATCAGCTAGCGCTTCTTTCACTCATCGCGGCAGGACAAGGAGAAAGACTTTTAACTTCGGTTGAGTTAAAAAAAATCATACCGCTCCTGGGCCAGCTCGTGAATGTAGAGCAATTTTATGCATCGATAGGCGGTATCATTGGGTATCATGCGCGGATGATAGAATTGCTGAATATGCAAGAATCTAAAGGGCTCTCTAAGACGAGATATCTTGCGCCGGAAGGGGTTTCTATTGCTGAAAAAAGTGAGAAGTGGGCGATAGAAGGGATTCGGGGCCTGCCTCTCATGGGTGAAATGTTTCCACTGGGAGGGGCAGCAGATCGACTTCGGCTCTATGATGAAAAAACGAATCAGCCGCTTCCTGCGGCTAGGCTTCCATTTCTTGGGAAGACGCTTCTCCAAGGGCTTATGGATGATCTGCAATCGCAAGAATATCTTCACTACAAGCTATTCAGTGTACAGGTTACAACACCTATTGCAATGATGACATCGCATGAGAAGAATAACCATGATCATATCATGGAGATTTGTGAAGAGGCAGAGTGGTTTGGACGGCCTAAAGAGATGTTCCGTCTTTTCTGCCAGCCGCTTGTTCCAACAATCAATCGTGAAGGATCGTGGTGTTTGCAAGGGCCTCAGCAGCTGCTAATGAAACCAGGAGGACATGGAGTTCTCTGGCGCCTGGCTCAAGAAGAAGGAGTTTTCACTTGGATGCAGAGCTTAGGAAGAAGAAAAGCTTTAATCAGGCAAGTGAACAACCCTGTTGCAAATACCGATGACGGCCTTTTAGCCTTTACAGGCGTGGGCTGCCAGGGCGACAAACGCTTTGGATTTGCATCTTGTTCAAGGCAAGTCAAAGCTTCAGAGGGCGTGAACGTTCTGATTGAGACAGCTACAGAGGAAGGATATAAATATACGCTGACCAATATCGAATACTGTGATTTTAAGAAGTTTGGAATACAAGATAAGCCGGAGCGCCCTGGAAGCTCTTATTCTAAATTTCCTTCCAACACAAACATCTTATTTGTTGATATCAACGCTGTTTTAGATGCTGTGAAAAAATGTCCCATCCCAGGAATTTTGGTGAACATGAAAAAAATCACCTACAGAACTGCGGAAGGGTTTAAAAAAGATGAAGAAGCCGCTCGTCTTGAATCGACCATGCAAAACCTGGCCGACTTTATGGATGAAACGTTTGAGGCGCCGCTAAAAGAAGGCGATCGGGATGCACTTCAAACTTATCTCACGTATAACCACAGGAGAAAAACGATCTCTGCTGTGAAACGAGAATTTACATTAGGATCGTCTCTTTTAGAGACGCCGGAAGGTTGTTTTCTTGATATCCTGCAGAATGTACGCGATGTGTTAACGACGAAATGTCATGTGCAAGTCCCGCCGGTCAGCGATCCGCTCCAATTCTTTGAGAATGGACCTTCTTTTATTGCGCTTTATCATCCGGCGCTAGGGCCGCTGTATTCAGTGATTGGGCAAAAATGGCGCGGCGGGAAGCTTCATACGGGCAGTGAGGTTCAGCTTCAAATCAGCGAGATCGATTTTGAAAACGTTATCATCGATGGAAGCTTGCTTGTTCAAGCAGAATCGATCATGGGACATAAAGAAACAGATAAACGTTTAGTTTATTCGGAACGAGTCGGCCGCTGTGTTTTGAAAAATGTAGTCATTTCAAACAAAGGGATCGATCACGACCTTCCCAATGTTTTCTGGAAGAATGAGATTGCCCGTCAGGAAGTGTGTCAGATTATTCTCCGAGGAATGAGTGAGTTTTATGCAGAAAACATCACGCTCAAAGGAGATCACTTCATTGAAGTGCCGCACGGCATGAGATGTTATGCACAAGAAAGAGAAGGTGCTCTAGAGTTTCATTTCGAAAAAATCGATAAGCCTACTTGGAATTGGGATTATCAACTCTCACGAGATAACACGATCAAAATAGAAAAGCGTCTTCATAGCTGAAGACGCAGCGGGTCTTAGGGATTTTGTGAGTTGATGTAATTTCTATAAATTGCTCGCACAAGTCCTAATGCTAGAATTCCTCCAACAGCAATAGCTACATGAGGATGTTTAGTGGCTTTTTCCATAACAGGATCTTTGATCTTATTGAAATGAGGTGCTGCAGCATCCCTTGTCTTGCAGGCTAAATCCCAGCCAGGTTTGCCGACGTTTTCGATAAACAAAGTGTAAGCTTTCCCAGCATATGGAATTGCTTTGATGTTTCCATCGAACCAATTTGCCCCACTTTTGGCATAGGCTAATGCAGTGCTGAACATGGAGTCCTCCAATTTTGGTAAAAAGAATGGATTATAGAATCCAGTTTGCTTTCTGTATAGGTTTTTTCGTTATGCTTGGAGTAGTCTCTGATACTCTTCATGAAGGCTGTTAACAATCCGACGAGCAGTTTCTCGTTTCGTCTCATCATCAAACCAATTTACATCCTTCATCAATTCCGAGAGGCCAGTGGCTGCCTCTGAAAGAGTAACTTTAAATGTATCAGGCAAAAACAATTCGATTACTTCAACTCTTTGCTGAATTGCTCTCGGATACTCATTAAATCTGAACTTGTCATCGATCTCTGTCGCAGAATACAAAATGTTAAAAGTAGACATTCTTCTTTCGAGCGCGATTTGCTGAACATGGGGGGTATCTTTTGTGACAATGAAGGGGTTTACCCTGCTAGATTTAAGTGTTTCATAGGGTAATGATCGAAACTGATCGTCGATCCTTTGACCTATGGTAATCCCTTGGGTAAGGGGTGTCTCACGGCTAAAGATACCAGCTTCAAAAAGTTCTGGATACTTATTGTAATAACCGAAGACATCAAATGTTTCACGGTCTTCTAGCTTGATTTCCGCTAAGAATTTTTCAGTGAATTCTGCGACCCAATTATATCTCTTAACGGTCCTACAAAATTCTGGCCTTATTTTGTCATCCAAGAGACGTGTTACAGTAGAGATTCTATACTTAAAATGAAATCGTAAATGGTTGTTTTGCTCAATATATTCCCTAGTAATTCCAAGCGCTTGCATATCTGCTTCATTAGGCCTGCGTTCTATTGCTTTCTCCCTTTCATTTTGAAACCTGTCTTGTAATTGCCTTTTTTCATCAGCATTAGCATTCTTTATATATTGCTCTGCTTGCACTTCTCTTGATAGTTCCTCTGGCGTGAGAAAATAATATGACCTGAGAGGCTGGCCAGGCGTATAATGATAGGGTCTGAAAGGTTCATGAGGCCTAACAGATTTCATCAAACGTCCCTGTAGGTTCTCTTTTTTAAAGTACTCGTCTTCTGAAATGAACTCATCTCCAAAAGGATCGGGACCTCTTTTAATATCTGCAAATTCATACACATCATAGATATAGCCCTCGATCAATCTTTGCCTGAAAGTTGCTATTTTGGACTCGTCATCCTGATGGCTCTGACGATAAAAGTCTAAAATAGCTTGAGTGGTTCCAAAAATCTGCTTAAGGCCGGCAAAGCTGATAAATGACCCTGTAGGATTTTCATAGTCTCGAAGCTTTTTAAGTAATTTATCTTCAATTTTCCGTCTTTCTTCGTCTTTAATTTGCTGTTTTTCTTCAGTGGTAAGATTGGTTGAATCTAATATCGGATCGAGAGTTCTTAAGTCTTCAAGTCTATCAGGGACTGCATAAGGACTATTTTTCTGGCTTCGAATACGTGCATAAAAATACTCAAGGAGTCCTTTTTTGACATATGTCTTAATCTCAGTATCATCAGGGATCGATTTCAAGAGTGATGACACAAATTCTCTACCAGGTAAATTACGATCATAAATAGGTTTCGTTTTTTTTCTCCAAGAGTTAAATATGTGAGAAGCTAGCTTAAGACGTATCTCTTTCATTTGCTCTTCATCAAGTCCAAATCCACACGATCCATTATAACTCAGCAAGCTTTCAAAAGATGTTTTCGACTTAAGAACTTTCTTGGATTCTAAATACTCAATCCACTTGACCCTTAAAGCACCTAGTACTTCACGGTCTCTACTTATATCATACCCTTCCTGTTGACTTTCGAAAAGTTGGTACAGTTTGCCATAGGCAGATAAGAAATCAAGCTCCGTTATTTTGAGGATAATGGCTCTACAGTCATCCACATGAATGTAGTTATCTCTCAATCCTTGGATTAAACGGGGACCATAGTAAACAGCTCCAGAAAAACATTGTTGCAGGTTTTTCAACCAGCCTTGAATGGGCGAAAGACCGCGGGGCATCACAGACTGATTGTTCACCCCATTTTCAATACACTGAATCAACTTAGTTTTATAAGCGTTTAAGATGTCAGGATTGCTGCGTATATGGTTCCAATCTCGAGCGAATAATTCCGCCACTTGACTAAATAATGAAAAGAAATCGGCGGTGTCGGTGACCTTTTGCCCAACGAACTCCAAGCATTCAGCTACTGTTATGAAGTTCTTTTGGCAGCCAAATTCTAACAAAGGATATAAGCTGCCAGCTTCTGCTTGCAGGAGTTGTTCCCATCTCATCTTAAGGACTTCTCGTACATCTTCTTCCTGTAAAACGGTGTCATAAATCTCTAAATTCGTGGACCTAGATATGTGGCTTTTCAAAAATTGTTTATGCTCTGGTTTT
Source organism: Rhabdochlamydiaceae bacterium (assembly GCA_017994195.1). Classification (GTDB taxonomy): domain Bacteria; phylum Chlamydiota; class Chlamydiia; order Chlamydiales; family Rhabdochlamydiaceae; genus PALSA-1444. The sequence continues at coordinate 61,013 of JAGOLG010000001.1, read as the reverse complement.
GTAATGAAGCCTTGTTGGAGGGCAGTGTTGATCGCAAGAAAGGTTGTCTGTTCGGAGAAATTGTTTATAAACCCAGTCCGGGCGATCTTTTTTTCATTGAGCTCTTGCTGAGAATTTCGTGCGTAAAAGGCAAAGAATGTACCTGCTGCAGCCCCACCCAAGAGCGTAAAACGAGGGGCAATCCCTTTAAGAGCTAGGGCAGCGCCTGTTCCTAAGCTAGCTGCAGCAATACAGAAAAGAATGTTAATTTGACCTCGTTGGCTTTGCATATCAGGAGTTAAAGAATCAGGAGTTAAAGAATCAGGAGTAATACCTGATAGAACAATACGGGATGCTTCAGGGGGATTCAAATTATTTCTTTGAGCAGTCATCATAGGGTTTATCTCCGTCCAAGTAGTGTACCTTTTTTAGGATTTTTTAAGATAAATAAAAACATGTAAATAAATAATTTTAATCAATTATAACTAATAACAGATGTTTCAAATTAATTAGGAGTTAATTATAATAGATGGAAATTACTTTAAATACAAAAGGGGGTCTGTTTATGAGTACAGGGTTAATTACATTTGGAACTGGTGTAACTAGTTTTGCAGCAGGTATAGTACTTACTTTGGGGAGTCGTAACCGAATAGTGAATCCAATGATTGCACATCTCGCAATTGGAGCTGCAGGTTTATTTGCTCGAAAGAAATGTCTGGAGCAAGACCAGAATCTTAGTCGAAAGGATTACATCTTAATAGGCGGAGGCGCGCTTGTAGGGGGATTTGCAGGCCATGCAACTGCCATGGCGATTATTGCCTGTATTGCTGGAAGGATGATGGGCTCATTAATGTTCTCAGCAATGGGCAATATAATGATGATGCCTTTCAATATTATTCTAGCGGTTTGTGGAAAAAGACCTGTCTTTTTCAACCCTGATTTATGTCCGAGAGGCGGAATCCAACCCTATATGACCACAACCAAATTTTTGGGATTCACAATCAGTAAGCATTACCATGTATAGTTGACTCTTAGCACGTTTTGATTGAATCGCTCTTTTCCTTATGGCATAATGAAGATGTCATAAGGAAAATTTTCATGAACGAATTGATTCAAAATCGACTGACTAGCATCCAAAATCGGCTTTTGCATATGTGGAGGTATCTTTGACCTCGAAAAAAAGCAAAATCGCATTGATGAACTAAATAAGCTGATGGAAGAGGCCTCCTTTTGGGAGGATCCTTCTGGAGCTCAAAAAGTTATTTCAGAAACAAATACTCTTAAAGAATGGACGCTTCCTTACTATGATGTGAAGGAGCGGTTCTCTAATGTCGAAGCGTTATACCCGGAAGCTGAAGGCGCAGGGGATCAGAGCCTGGTGGATGATCTTCTTAAAGAGCTTGATCTCGTTGAAAAAAAACTAGCAGAGCTTGAAATCCGCCGGATGCTGTCTGGAGAAATGGACGCGAAAAACTGTTTCTTGAGCATCAATGCTGGAGCAGGGGGAACCGAGGCGTGCGACTGGGCGCTGATGCTCTCGCGCATGTACCAAAGATGGGCCTCTCGCCGTGGGTGGGATGTGGAGATGCTTGATTGTGTGGATGGTGAAGTTGCAGGCGTTAAAAGCATCACTTTTAAAATCTCCGGCTCATTTGCCTATGGCTACTGCAAGGCAGAAAAAGGAGTCCATCGACTTGTTAGGATTTCACCTTTTGACTCCAACGCTAAAAGACACACAAGTTTTGCATCTGTCGATGTGACGCCGGAAGTGGGCGACGATATTGCGATTGAGATTCGTCCAGAAGACGTGCGGGTAGACACCTACCGTGCATCAGGCGCTGGCGGACAGCACGTGAATAAAACAGACTCTGCTGTCCGGATGACGCACCTTCCCACAAATATCATCGTCTCTTGCCAAAGAGAGCGCAGCCAAATTCAAAACCGCGAATCGTGTATGCAAATGCTAAAGGCAAAGCTCTATGAGCGGGAGCTAGCTGAGAGAAAAGCCAAAATCGATCAAATGGGCGGTGAGAAAAAAGAGATCGCCTGGGGAAGCCAGATCCGCAGCTATGTCTTCCAGCCTTATACTCTTGTTAAAGATACGCGCACAGATGTTGAAATGGGCAATATCCAAGCTGTCATGGATGGAGACATCGATGATTTTGTGATCGCCTATCTCAAGGAGTTTGGCTAATGGAGGACCTTGACATTCGGTACACATTTGTGACAGATGGCAGCTACCTGCGGCAGTGGCTCTATCAGCCGGATGTTCTTAAATGGTTCCCGGTATCGACAGAGAAAGAAATCGATGACGCCATTCAATGCTGGATGGGTTATTGCAGATATAGCTGCAGCTTGACTGCTACACTTCATAATGTTCCTTGCGGCATTGGAACCCTTTTTTTGATGCCTTACCGCAAAGTGGCACATCAAGCCATCTTCAAGGTTGTTGTCGATCCTAAATGGCAAAAAAAGGGGATTGGTGAAGCGCTGATTCGCAATCTCAAGCATCTGGCTAAAAATTATTTCCGTCTTGATTTGATTGGGATTGAGATTTTTGAGGGGAATCCGATTTTATCACTGCTCAAGAAACAAGGCTTCCAAGAAATCTACCGTCAAGAAAACTATATTAAAGATGGCTTGAAAAGCTTGGCGCGCATTTACATGGAGGTGGAGCTGTGAGTATTGTGATCCGCCCCTCTATTGAATCGGATGCCCCGCTTCTTTCTAGCTGGATTGTAAAGCCTGATGTTTTACGCTGGTTTCCAATGAGCGATCAGCGGGAGATCGAGGACTCTGTCCGTATTTGGATGGGATATACCCGTTTTGGGGCTTCATTTACTGCAGAATATGATGGAAAACCAGCCGGCATGGCCGTTCTTTATATTCAACCGTACCAAAAGTTTTCTCATCAATGCCTTTTTGCGATCATCGTCAGTGAAGAATTTAGAAATCGCGGGATTGGAAAAGCGCTGATTGAACATTTTGAAAAAATTGCGCGCGAAAAGTTTAACATCGAGCTTCTTCATCTTGAAGTCTACGAAGGAAATCCTGCTATACATCTTTATGAACGTTTGGGGTTTAAAGAGTATGGAAGACATCCCCATTTTATTAAAGACAGCGGCAAATACATTGGTAAAATCTTAATGCAGAAGGAAATTCAACATGGCAGGACATAGTAAGTGGGCCAATATCAAACATCGCAAAGGAAAAGCCGATGCCGTGAAGGGAAAAGCGTTTTCCCGTGTGACTAAAGAGATCATTACAGCTGTCAAACTGGGAGGTCCTGATCAAAAATCCAATACCCGTCTTCGCTTAGCGGTCCAAAAAGCCCGCGAAGTCAACATGCCGAGTGATAACATCGAACGCAATATCAAAAAAGCCAGCAGCAGCGATCAAGCTGCCTACTCGGAAGTCACCTATGAACTCTATGGTTACGGAGGAGTTGGGCTCATTGTTGAGATCATGACTGATAACAAAAATAGAACATCGTCCGACATTCGAATCGCGCTCAATAAACGGGGCGGTACGCAGGCAAATCCTGGGGCTGTTGCTTTTAATTTCGACCATAAAGGTGTGATTCAAGTTTCTAAGCAAGGGATTAATGAAGACGATCTTTTTCTTGCAGTGTCGGAAGCAGGAGCTGATGATTTTGAATCGGAAGACGATTTTTTTATGATCACGACGCCGCCGGATAAGCTCTTTCAAGTCAAAGAGGCCATTGAAAAGCTCGGAATTAAATCAGAGCTTGCCGAGCTCCAGCAGATTCCAAAAAACTGGATTGAATGTTCTCCTGAAGATCAAAAAGCGAATCTTGAGCTCATCGAATGGCTCGAAGCGCTCGATGACGTCGATGCTGTCTATCACAATATGAAAATTTAAATTTGTTTAAATTGGAATTTTATGTATAGTTTGCGCCCATGTTTGAAATCAATAATCTCCTCATCTATTCTATCGAAGGGTATATTTACCCAAGATCACAAAGCATGTCATGCGGTTTAGAAACTCCTACCGCTCCAACTTATCTTGAGTCCAAGAAGTACTCTTTGCCAATGGATGTTTTAAAAACATCATTGGATGAGTATGAGCAACATATCGAGTGGCCAGTGACCCATCGAGTCTATTGGAAACCAAAACTCATTTTCCAAGTTTTAAATGCATCTTCCATTGTTTCAATGTCGGTTATTCCTTCGAATTATACAGAAAAAGCAATTCTGTTTGTTCAAAAAGGGATTTTGGAAAAGGGAGCAATAGGATTTTTTGCCCCTTATCTTTCTGAGGAGCAGCAAGAAGAATGGAATGCAAAGCCCGAGCTTCCCCATCTACATCAAATCCAAAATGAAGAAACCATCGATCAATCTCTTACAGGGTTGGATCAAAAAGTTTTTCAAGATATTAAAGCCTGTCTTAAGTATTTTTTACTCGATGGGTCTACGCAAGCGATAGTTCTTACATACCAAAATCCCGCTGGAGAAGTTTGTTCTCTCGGCTGGCAAAAGGTATAAATTATTTGGCTGAAATATACGATCCTGTATCTCGGATTTTTTCTTGAGAAATTTGTTCGTAGCGGAGCTGGTTTTGCGTGGGCAAAACACCTTCCATCAGAACGGCAATGCGGCGGTGGTTTTGACGGGAAAGATCGGTATCTGCTCGTTTGACAAACGAGTCATAAGAAAGAGATTGAACCGTTTGAATTCTCTTTTGAAGCCACTGAAAATCTCCTCTTTTCTCAAAAGCTAGATGGTGAAGCAATGCTGCTTTGCCTGGTAGATTCTCAGGAGGCATATCGAGCTCTTTGACAAGAGTTTGTTTAAGCGTGTTAAACCTTTCAAGAGGAACTTTTTCCTGAAGTTCGCGCGTGAACTCTTCTAAAAACAGATCAAACCGTGCAAGAAGCTCTGCAGGCTCATGGGTGATGGATTGAACACCGAAGATTTGAAAGAGCTGCTCTTCGATTTCTGCATCCCAGGTGGTCGCGATATATCCAGTGTGTTGTTTGGTTCGGAGAGTGTCGAAGAAATCATCTTGCAGCGCAGCAGATAGGATTTGTTGAGTAGCTCTAGCTTCCATAGAAAAAGCTCCTTCATGGATGAGAAGAAGCGTTCCGTTTCCTTGCCTTTCTGTCGATTCAACGATCATATAAGGTCCTTGCTCATCCGACGGAAGGAAGACAGCTTTTTTATAGTGCTCTACCTTTAGAAAGGGTGTTGGGTGAACGGCTTCTTTGTACTGATTCCAGATTTGAAGCGCTTCGATTGCTGTCAGGTTTCCGTAGATCGTGCCTTCAACATACGCTTTTTGAAAAACATCATGACCAAATGTCAAAAACTGCTCATAAGAGATTTCTTGTAAAGCTTCATAACGGGCAATCGATGTGGGGCTAGTGCTTACAAGAATAGAGTTTAAAAGCTGAAAGCCTTGCTTTAAAGGGAGTTCTTTGGAGGCATTGTCATAGGTTGAAAGAAGCGACTGTTTGAAAATTTCAAACTCTGAGGATGTAGGTGAAATTTCATGTAAAGATTCGAAAAGAGTTTTTAAGAACAGGGGAGTTTTTTCACTATAGCCATCAGAAGAAATGACAAAACTGTTATCCACTTGCGAGACACTCAGGCGAAGTCCTGCTTGACCTGCAAAAAACAAGGGGGAAGATAATTTATCCGATAGAGATCTTAGGTAGAGGTCGAATAATACTTTAGATCGCGCAGAGCCGTTCATTTCTGGGGTTTTAATCGCAAAAATAACAGCGGTTTCAGGGACCTGATATTTTTGATCTTGGAGGAAATAAACCGTGCCGAGATCATTTTCTATGATGGGAGTCGGCTCTGTTTTTGCCGGATCTTCTAAAGGGACTAGCGCCAGCGTGTCTGGAAAGTAAGGATTGGGAGATGGAAGGTCGATGTGCGGATGGGGAGAAGCCTCCGACCAAGCAGTTAGCTTATCTGATGAAATATCTTTAAAGGCATAGGCCGCATTCATCCATTTTTCATGATTTGTTGGATCGACGCCTGTCAGCTTGGGATCTGCAGAGACGAGAAAGACGCAGTTTTCCGGGACAAGTGCGCTTACAAGGGCTGTAATTTGGACAGGATCATAACGAGAGGCCAAAATCATTTTTTGAGGATAGGTTTCGAGTTTTTCTTGGGTCATCTCTCCGGCGATATCCATCGCAACCTTAAAAGCATCATCGCGTGACTGATGCTCGTAATTCATCAGGGCCAGTTTTTGCTGTTCATCATAAATATAGCGAGGAATCCCTGTTTCTTTGAGACGGGCAACTGCTTGAAAAGTTCTTTCAACGATTACATCGAGTTGTTTAACTCCCTGGTCTGTAAGTGAAAAGTCGATGCTCATTAGAAGACATTCTTGGCTGAAAGGATCCGCTGAAACCGATAGGCCCTCTATCAATTTTTCTCGTTTGAGTTCTTCACAAAGCCCATTCTGCGTTCCATTGGAAAGAACGTAAGAAACAAGAGAAGTTGAATGGGTCTCTTGATCTAAAGCAATGGTTTCAGGAAGCTGCCAGACCATCGAAAGTGTTTTGAGGTCTTTAACGGGCTTGATATAGAGCCAATGCCCTTTTTGCTGAGCTGAAAGCAGTTCGTTCGGGCAGGAGTCTATCTTGAGAGTTCGGTTGATGACAGGCGTAAATTTCTCCGAGGCTAGCTCTATGAGGTCATCAAGAGGAAGAGGGGATATCATCACCAAATGCATCCGGCTTGCACTGTAGTGGTTTTCATACCACTTTTTAAGAGCCGCCTGCGGTATGCCCGATAGTGTTGCTGCGTTTCCGGTTGAAAACTTTGCATTCGGATGGTCCGGGTTGCCGGTCTCTTTTAAAATCATATAGGCGCGCCAACCGTCATGCTCTAGATTTTTACCATGCTCTTGGTCGACATTTTTTAGTTCTCTTCCCACACTCGTTTGAAGAAAAAGCGGGTCGATGAAAAAGTGTGAAAAGCGATCCAATCCTTCTTTAAAAAAATCATTATTGATTGAAAAGCCATAAACGGTTCGATCGGATGCTGTGTAAGCATTGCGGGAGCCCCCATGATCCGAGATGTAGGTGGTGTACTCAGATTCCTTTGGATACGCTTTTGTGCCCATGAAAAGCATATGCTCTAAAAAGTGAGCCATCCCCGGATATTCATCAGGGTCTTCCCAGGATCCTGCATCGACAGCTAAAGCTGCGCACGATTGATGAACGCCTGGATCCGAGATTAAAAAAGCTTCAAGTCCATTTTCAAGGCGGATTTTAGCTGTTTGTCTTTCGGCAAGAGCAGGTGTGAGTATTTTTAAGGTGCATTCATCTTGAACTTTGACGTAGTTTTCTTCTTGTGCAAAAAGAGAAGTACACATAGCGATTGCAACGAAAAAAACGCGATTCATAACTTACCTACTTTCTCGTCATCTTAGCAAAGTGAGATCAATTGCTGGTACTGATTATTGACCTGATTCCAAATATAGCTAGCCTTGGCTATTCGGCGGGATTTTTTATCTGCTGCATCTGAGCCTGGGAATGTTTTCATATCGAGCTCAGGACCGATTGCAAGATGAACGGGGGCCCTTCCAGCATGGCGCATCTCGCCCAGCTCAATTTGAATCGTTTCCGGAGGGGGGAGAACATCATAGGTAACTAAAGACATAGGATAAAAATGGGTGGGTGTTGCTGCTTTTTCTGCCATCAAGTAAAACAGCTCGATGCTACCCGGATCAAAGGGGGCAATTTCAACAACTCCTTGAGCATTTCTTCTATCGCGTCCTCCGCTGGGCGCCACATAGATGGCCTTGCCACCTTCTTTTAGAAGAAGGCTCATCAGTTCCATTACCCGTTTGTTATGGGTCTGCTTTTCTACTTTTTTCTCCGGCGGATGGTCGATATATCTTTTGGAATAGATGCAGAGGAGATGGCGGCCTAAACTGAATGGGATCGCCACAGGATCGGTAACGACACGCTCGCCCGCCACAAAGATCATTTTCTCTGCAAAACCCGGATAATGATCATCCAAGAGAACACTGAGAGCTTGTGGGTCGGCTTCAATTTGGTGATTAGCCAGGAAAACAACGTTGTGCCCCTTTTTTAAAAGCTTCTGGATCTCTATTAGATGGTCATGGCCTACGATCGTTGATTTAGACCGGTCCACCAAAGGCTTTAGGAAGTCGTTTCCGAATTTATAGAAATCAAAGGGTTTTCTTAGTGCAGCATGGTAGGGTTGAAATGCGGGAAGCTCTTTGTGCTCATCGCACAAAATTTTGAAAAACGTGTTAAACCACGCAAGAATTTCCTCCGGCGAGGACGATTCTTTTGCAGCTTTACAGTAGGTATGAAAAAACAGCAGCAGGGCTTGTGAAACCTTTTCGGTTAAGTTCCCTGCTTTTAATGCGTCCAATACCTTTTTTTCAAATGTCGAGAAGTTGTCCATTCGTCGTCGAGTAAAACTGGAATTCATTGAGATGGAGCGTATCGTCTGATTTAAACCTCAAATCTGCATTCAATTTCTCTGCCAGCTTTTTAAAACTCGCCTTATCTTGATGGGTTAAAAAGTGATCAAGGCTAGGATGGGAGACCAGCTGAAGGGCAAAATATTGCTCTTGCTGAATCAGCTTCTTTAAAGTCCTCTCGATCTCAATTGAAACGCTCTCATGGGTTTTGACCATGCCAAGACCGCTGCAATAAGGACAAGCCGTGAACATCATTTGAGCCAGCGACTCGCGGTGCCTTTGCCTTGTCATTTCAACAAGCCCAAACTCGCTCATCCCTAAGATCGTACATTTTGCAGAGTCTTCTTTCATTGCGTCTTTGAGTCTTTCTAGCACTCGTTTTTGATTTTTACGCATACGCATATCGATAAAGTCGCAAATAATCAGACCGCCGATATTGCGCAGACGGAGCTGGCGTGCAATTTCTTCAGCCGCTTCCATATTGATCCGCACTAATGACTCTTCAACGTCCGAGGTCGATTTCTTATCTTTACTGCGTCCTGAATTGACGTCGATGGTGAGCATCGCTTCTGTTCGGTCAAAGAAGAGATACCCTCCGCTCGGAAGCCAGATTTTTCTTTTAAGAGCTTTATCAATTTCTCTTTCAACCCCAAACCGCTCAAACATCGGAATTTTATCGCGATATTGATCGATTTTTAAACTTTCATCAGCGCCGAATCGAGCAGCCATTTGCTTGAGCCGCTGGACCATTGCATGGTCATCGACTAAAACACGCTGGTACTTCTTATCAATCGCAGTTAAAAGCGCACGCTTAATCAGATCGGACTCTTCAAAAAGACACGTCGGCTTTGTTGACTTTTCAAATTTTTCCATGATGTCTTTCCAGGTCTCTAAAAGATCATGGGCTTCTTGAACAAGCTGCTCTTGAGTCGCGCCCACACTCGCTGTCCGGCAAATGAGGCCCATATCTTGAGGCATTTCAAAAGCTTGGATCAATTTTTTAAGCCTTTCCCTTGCTGCTCGATCCTCAATTTTCCGCGAGACTCCTCTATGAGGCGTACTTGGAACGAGAACCAAAAAGCGGCCTGCGATTGAAACGTTCGATGTCAGGCGGGCGCCTTTAGAGCCGATCGGTTCTTTCACGACTTGCACGAGGACCGGCTGGTCTGGTTTTAAAATTTTGGCGATATCGGTTTCGTCTTGCTTTTTCTTCGATTTCGTTGCGATATCAAAGTCCATATCGAACATCTCTTGGAACTTCTGTGTATTTTCCAAAATATCTGAAATATGAATAAATCCATTTTCTCCTTCATTGATGTCAATGAAAGCAGATTGGATATTGTGGAGGATATTGGTTACTTTTCCTCGATAGATATTTCCTGTGAGCTGGCGGTTGTTTTTTCGCTCGATCACCAGATCATGGAGGATGCCGTTTTGAAGGAAGGCGCACCGGATTTCTTTCGACTCAACATTAATAAGAATTTCTTGACTCATGGCTACTTCTTTGTGAAGCCCCATTTTAACCGGTTCGGCTCTAAAATTCTAGTTATTCTAGAAGTGAAGAGAGAATTGCAAAATTTACCCAGCCTGCAACATCTAAAAGTAAAATATTAAGTTGGTAATGTACCAGGAAATGGCATAAACGTCTCTGCATCTATATCGGGTTGTACCCAATTGGGTAAACGCCATTCATATTGTTTTTTAAGCACATCTAAATTGACGTACATCCTGGTTCGATTACAATAATCGTTATACAACAATCTCCATTGGAACTGAGGAGTTCCCTCTTGATAGAATTGAGAAACATAATGGTCTGAGGGAGGACAATATTTCAACAACACATGACCAAGATTATCTTTTTCTAACAAAGCAGGTCTCCTTGCATGATGGTAAATATAGGAGCACAGAGTGAAGCATCTGAAAAATAACAGGCCTTGATCCTTGACGATCAGTGCTCTTTTTTCCATCTCTGTGAGAGTTTTAAAATCGGGGCTATGCTTATTCAACTCAACAGCATCTGGTATACCCTCTAAAGCTAGGCATCCAATCGCGTATACAATCTTCATATACTCATCTACATGTTGAATGAGCGCTTCTTCTGTCCAACAATCAATATTTTTATCTAAGATGAACGATTCTAGTTTTGTGTAAAATTCATCATTCAAATTTAGAATCATATATACTGCCCAATCATAGGAGGGCTTATTTTTATCTGCTAAAAATTTATTAAAATGTTGATCGGTGGATTGTACTGCAAGTAGTTTCTGCTTTGCAAATTCTATGGCTTTTAGGCCTTCTTGAGGATAGACCCTCATAGGTAAAGAAGGCTTATTGAGAAAGTCTGTTTCTTTTGTTTTTGGATCCTCAGTTCCTTTTGTTGACAAACGACAAGCTGACCATCCTTTCCATACAAGCCCACTGACGAGGAGGGCTGCAGATACAAAGAGTGTAACCCTGTGCGCAAGCGGTTGATTAGGGCATCGGATGTTGTAGAACACATGTCCAAGAAGTGTATGGTGGCACGCCTGATAAGTGGAACCAATTTGCATAACGACTCTCCTGTGTAAAAACAAAGAGTGTAAAACACCTTATCAATACTATCCATCGTTAATTTCGAAAGAAGTCTATTGTTTTACGAGCCCTAAATGGAGCATGATTTTTTCGAGGAACCGGTGCTGAACAAGGCGCGCTGCGCCCTTGATGGAGGACATGAACTTTGCAGGTGTGATGTCGCCGTGGCATTTGACGACGATGCCTTCGACTCCGCAGAGGATGGCGCCGGGGTGCTCTGCGACATAGAGGCGGTCTTTAAGGGAGGCAATCTCATGGCGCAGAGAAGGCGAGCCTTCAAAGGCGCGCTGCTCTAGCTGCTTTAAGATGAAGGATGCAAGTCCTTCGGCGGTCTTTAAGAAGACGTTGCCTGTAAAACCATCGGTGACTAGCACATCAATGTCGCCGCGAAAAACATCTTTCCCTTCAATGTTTCCAAGAAAAGTAGGCTGGTCTCGATTGAGGGTTTCTAGCTTGGCATAGGCTTCGCGTACCTGGGGCGTTCCCTTGATGGCTTCTGTCCCAATGTTGAGAAGACCCACTGTGGGATGCTCGATGCCCCTGCTTTTTTGGTAGGCGATTCCCATCGCTGCAAATTGAAGAATATGGTGCGACTTTAGAGTTAAATTAGCTCCGACATCGAGTACGGCAACCTCTTTTTTATGAGTCGGAAGCAAGGTGAGAAGGGCGGGCCTATCGATGTTCGGAAGGGTTTTTAATTTGGTTTTAGCAGCGAGAAGTAGAGCTCCGGTATTGCCTGCGGAGATGAAAGCGTCGATCTTTTTTTCATGTAAAAACTGGATTCCTTGGCATAAAGACGACTCCTTTTTACGGCGTACGGCCAGGATAGGATCGTCGTGCATTTCAATGGTTTCAGGACAGACGATATGGGGCAGGTTTTTAGGAAGTTCTCCTGCGACTTCAGGGGAGACAAAAAGCAAAAACTCCGCGGGAAAACTTTCCTCGCGAAGTTCAATGAGGGCGGTGGCAAGCTCCTCAGGGGGCGTATCGCTCCCCATGAGGTCAACCCCAATAAGATGGGGCTTATTTTGCAATGGATCGTCCAGCATAGTGTCCGCAATGAGGGCACACTTGGTGGGACATTTTTTTGCCTTGGCAATTCGAGCAATTCACAGCATTTTTCGGTACTTTTGCGTGATGAGCCCGTCTTGAATTTTTTCTTGCATTCGATAAACGATTACGTGGTACTGCCATAAAATCTCCTATAAGGGATTGGATTATATCTTAAATTAATGAAGGTCTGCAAATGGAAAGTTGTGAGGGTCTTTTTTTAAATAAGGTTTGAGCTCGGGCCGCTCTGGGCAAGCTCCTTTTTTACACTCGATAAATTGGGGTACAAGCATCACGATTTCCTCGCGGACAAGGTCCGAGCAGTCAAAAATAGAAGAGGGAAGTTCTGAAAGGGGAATCGAGATAAGAATATTTTTATTTTTGAGTGGGATTTTTACAATCTTGTTACAGACAGAGCAAGGCATTTCTACTTCGGTGGAGAGGTCGAAAGAGAGCATTAATAAATCGTCGAGAACATAAACTTCTCCCTTTACAGCAACAGGAGAAGAGGTTTTGATCTCTTTTTCATGAAGATCCAAAAATTCTGGCGAGAGCACCGCATCGATTTTCTCACGGTGGTCATCTCTGAACTGTTCAGTAAAAATTTTTAATTGCTCAGTCATAAGGAAACATTATAGCTTATAGAAGCGTTCTAATCAATGAGGCAGCATCTTCTTTCGAGGTTAGAAGCTCTCTCACTTCCTTGCAGGCGAGGTGGCATGTGCGCAATTTTTTTGGATCTAGAAGATCGGTTGTCATTTCAAAAAGGTTTTTGTCGGTAAGCTCAGGGCCTATAAGCTCAGGGAACAGAGGGCGATTCAAAATAAGATTTGGCAGGCTGTAGTAAGGGAGGTTAATGCGAAAGACCCATTTGGCAAGGAAAACATCAAGAGGAGATATTTTGTAGGTTACAACCGTGGGGATGCCTTTTAAAGCTAGCTCTAGCGCAATCGTCCCGCATTTTGCGATGGCTAGCATCGGCTTTATTTGGTTCATTTCTGTTGGGGTAAGAAGGGAAATAGATGGGCCGGCCATTTTTTGGATGAGTGGCCGGTATTTTTCTTGTGAAACAGACATCACGAATTTCAATTTCGGATCAAGTTTAGGAATAAGGCGTAAAAAGTAGGGGAGGTTACGCTCGATTTCATGCGCGCGGCTCCCTGGGAAAAGAGCGATGAGATTTTCTTCGGGGTATAATTCATAGGGCACCTTTTTAACCAAAGGGTGTCCTATGAATTCAACACGGAGAGATGTCTTTTCAAAGAGAGGCTTTTCAAATGGAAGGAGAGTGAGGAGCAAATCATCGTATTTTGCAAGAATTTGGATTCTTTTTTTTCCCCAAGCCCAAACAGAGGGACACACAACGTGGCAGATTTTTCCTTTGTATCCTTTTTTGCGCAGAGCTTTGGCAAGGCGCAAGTTGAAGCCTGGGTAGTCGATGGTCACAACGACTTTAGGATTTAGGTGAAGGATGGTTTGTACGGTAGAGCGGAAAATTTTATAAAGACGGGGAAAGTGTTTGAGAACATCGATGAATCCCATGACTTGGAGCTCTTCCATAGGAATCGTGGGAAATAGGCCGTGTGCCCGCATCTCTTTGCCCCCGATGCCGACTACATCGAGATCTTTTCTGTCCTTAAGGAGGAATTCAAGGATCGAGCCGCCTAAAATGTCTCCGCTGACTTCGCCCGCGACCATAAAAAGATCAGGAGTCATAACAGCCTCTTTGCAAGCCAGAGAGCTCCTGCTTGGAAATTTTCCGGCGCGGTTCCATGTCCTTCCCTTCCAATCGAAGGCGTCATTACCAGTTCAATGGGAGGCGAGCGGATTCCTTTTTCAGAAGCTACTGCAGCTAATTCAAAAAGCCAAGAAAAGGTTTTTTCTGTACCCACCCGCGTATCATTGTTGCCGATGTAGCAGCGGATTGTTTTGGAATAGAGTTTTTCATTTAAGCGGGATAGATCCCACTCTTTCAAATAGTTTAGCTGTGTAAGGGGAGCAAATCCAAGGATCGTCTCTATAGAGGGCATTCTCGCTGCGATATGGGCGGCAATGTATCCACCGCGAGAAAGCCCCATAACGCCGCATTTTGTGATGATTTTCTTATGAATATGTTCTTCGATGTATTCACAAACCTTTTGGATAAAGAGCTCGAGTGGATGGCGTCCTGCTTTCCATTCATCTTCCCAGAAATTCATAGCTGTTTCTTTTGGAAGAATGTCATGGCCCGGAAGTGTAATGGAACAGATTCTTAAATCAGATCCTTCTAGCGCGATGGCAGGCTGGTTGAACGGATCAAGATAAAGAGAATCGTTTGCAGAGAGTGCAAAATAAAATACAGCCGGTTTAGGTCCTTTATTAAAACTAGGCCCTAACCACTGAGCATCAATCATGACGCTTAGTCCCTTTTTTTAATGAAAGATAAGCTCTTTGCCAGAGCTCCCATGTTTTTTTAAGAGCAGGTTCCATTGTTGAGCGGATGCTTAAAAATTCAAGAGCGAATGGAAAATCAGGATCGCGCGGTATGCGAATCTTCTTGCTTGTTTGCTTATGCAAGGGCGTCATGCGGAATTGTGCAATTAAAATAGAAGTCATTTTCATCCGCAGCTTGCGAGGGATTAGGAAAAAAGGTCTAAAAACATTTGAAATAGCGTTTTGGATTTCCTGTGCAATTTCTCCCAGGTGAGGTGTTTTGCCGCGATCCAAAAAGTGCAATTGAATATGTTTTTGAAGATAAGGGAATGTCAGACAGCAAAGAAGAAGCGCTCGATCTAAAGGTCCATTTTTAGTGCGAAGATCAACCTCAAAAAGAAGATCTAACACATCTTCTCCATCGGGAAGCGTTAAAAAGTGAGCAAAAGCCGGCGTTAGAAGTTCTAAGAATCTGTGCTCATGCATGAGATCAATGAACATCTCAGAAGAGCCTGACTCCAGCATCCGGAGAAGCTCTTCAAAGATACGAGCTTGAGAGCTTTTTAAAATATCGGGAGCGCATTCGGCAAGGGCAATATTAGCTTCTGAATCGATTTCAAAGTTAAAGCGGGCTTTAAATTTGAGAAGCCTGATCATGCGAACAGGATCCTGTTTAAATCTCAGATAGGGCTGTCCAATCGTGCGCAGATATTTTTTTTGTAAGTCCGGGTATCCATCGACATAATCAATGATGGTTTCCGTTGAAGGATCATAATAGAGGCCATTGATTGTAAAATCTCTTCGAAGAACATCTTCTTCAGGAGATCCCCATTCATTATCGCGAAGGATAAGCTCATCGGATGTTGGATCGCCTGCACGGAATGTCGAGACTTCAAAGATTTTCCTGCCATGGCGAATATGAGCTAGCCGAAATCGTCTTCCAATAAGAAGGCATTGGCTTTTGAATAGCGCTTTGATTTCTTCAGGGCGCGCCGATGTCGACATGTCATAATCTTTAGGGGAAATTCCTAAAAGAAGATCTCGGACCGAGCCGCCAACTAAATAGGCGACATGGCCTGCCTGTTGCAAAGTCCGTATGACTTTAAGCGCATCGGGATCGCAATGGCTTTTATCGAGAGAGTGTTGATCTGCTTGGTAAATCTTCGGGTTCATGTGTCCTAAGTTTTCATTCTAACTGATCGGCGTCTTTTTGGCTGAGAAATTCTTCTTTCCAATGGTAACGGTCCAGCAGTCCGTCTGTTGGCCGCTCTAAAATCGAGTAGGCAGCGTAGAGCGCTTCAATGGAAGCAAGTCCTCGCTTAGGGTCCGGGCAGTCGAGCTGCCGGCGTGGATAAGCTGTTTTATAATGGGACGGAAGACTTCTATAAATATGGTCACCCTCCCTAGGAATTATTTTAGACATCACCTGGGCATATCGCCACGTTCCGTCGATAAGCAAAAGTCCACGATTGGCATCGTTTAGCGATAGTTGGGGGGCATCAATCGTCAAAATGCAGTATTGATCGATGTTGGGTAGTTTTGGAAAGGGATAGGTTAAAAAAACGAAATCGGGTCGATTTTCTAAACCACTGAGCGTGCACTTTTTAAGATTTTCTCGTTTGTGGCGCAAAATAAGTGTTGGAGGAAAGTAAAACATTTTTTTATAGGTACCATTAATGCATATATGAATTCTTAACCAGGTATTATATGAAAACGGCCATCTTTTGTATCGTGACTTTTTTCGGGGTTCTTCAAGGAAACCTTTGGGGGAGTCCTAAAGTTGTTGCTAAATTTGGGCAGTCTCAGTGCCCTTGGTCAGAACAGCTCAAACAAGAAGTGTGGAATTCGTCCACGTTTCAGGCGCTTTTAGATAGCGCGGGGATTGAAAGGGAGGAAAAAGAGTCGTCAGAAAAAGATCAAAACGTTCCCATCCTTATTCTTTTATCTTCCAGCGGCGAAGAAATTGGAAGCGTTGGCTATCTGATGATTTCTCCTGAAAAATATATCGATCTTTTAAAAGAGATGCTCTCCATTCATTCTTTATGCCAGACGCTGGATCCTTTAAACGCTCAGCAGCTTTTGCAGCTCTATCGAAAATCACAAGTGCTCCATATGGCAGCATGTGAAGAAAAGCTTCTTCAAGAAGGATTGAAAAAAGATAGCGGCGTTGACTTTCTCATAGAGCATTACGCCAAAGTAATCAAAAACCATCCTCGGAAAGCGCAAAAAATCAAAGAAGAGATTCGTGCGCGCAAGCCCGAAGATCCCGCAACAGAATGGGAGCTTGCGCTTCTTTCTTTTCAATCTCGGAGAGAGAAAATGAAAGAGGAAGAAAAAATTGTTCTTCCTCTTGCAAAGTTTTTGCGGGATTACGGAACTAAAGATCAAGATTATGCCTGGAGATGCCATCTAGTACTCGCCGAGTTTTATCGAGATAAAAATCGATTGGATAAAGCAAGGCATCATGCAAAACTTGCAGCGGAAGGAGCACCCTTAGAACTCAAGGGAATGATCAATGATATTGGAAATGCTGCCTTATGAGCCGCGGCATCATTGTGGGGTGCGATCAAAAGCAAGAATGGATGCTGCCTTGGTGGCTCTCTCATTTTAAACTCCACAATAAGCTTCCAGTAGCCTTTATTGATTTCGGAATGACATCCCACGCAAAAAAATGGTGTAAAGCCCATGGAACCCTCATCCCCCTTAAAGCTCCTCAAGATTTTGTCTATCCGAAAAATCAAATTTCATCGGAGCTTGCGGGCAAATGGGAAAAACGATACGGATCTCATGTTTGGAGTGCGCGCGCTGGGTGGTTTTATAAACCATTCGCTCTTCTGCAGACGCCTTTTAAAGAGACGATTTGGATCGATCTGGACTGCGAGGTTTTAGGATCTCTTGCGCATCTTTTTAATAAGCTTCATCAACACTCACAGATCGCCCTTGCGCGCGACAATACGGGTCCTTTTGAAGACGTAGGCTACAACTCTGGTCTTATCGTCTATCACTCCAAGTCGCCCCTTTTAATGAATTGGGCTTCATCCTGCATCCGAAAAAACCACCAATTTTCAAGCGATCATGAGGTGCTGACTAACCTCATTCAAGAAGGAGCTGTCGAAATCTCTGAACTTCCAGGAAAATATAACTGGATCATTAAAAACTGCGTCAACCCAGAAGCCGTTGTGCTTCACTGGTCTGGTCACTGGGGAAAGCAAATCATCCGCAATAGCTGGGGCGCAAAGTCTATCGACTTCACGCCCCAATATACCTAATTTAAGCAGTTGGGGCGTAAAGTCGATAGACTTTGCGCCCGAACTTGGAGATTCCTGTGCCCAGAATCAAGTTGTTTTAGATGACTTCTTCCAAAAGGGTACGCATTAGAGATTTCGGAGAACCGAATTAATATCTTCAATAGTGGGTCTTTCTTGAGGATTAGCCGATAAACAAGCATCAATCAATCTTTTCATCTTATTTTCTTTTTCTGGTGCGGGTAGCCAATTAAAAAGAACCTTTTCTATAGAAGGAATTAAAGTTGGATTTTTAACGCTAATCAATGGTCTTGCGTCAGGAATAAAAGCTTGCGCAAGCATTAGTCCGAATTGATAAATATCTGAAGCGAATGAAACTGGAGCTCGGGGGTGTTGTCTTTCTGGCGCGCACGTCCAAGGACATGAATTAAATGGGTTGGCTCCTGCCTGTGTCGTTAAACCAAAGTCAATGAGCATTCCTTTACCATTTCTAATCATGATGTTATCGAGCTTCAGATCGTTGTGGCATAATCCTCTAAAATGCAAATAGGAGACTCCTCTTGCAATTTCATGGAAAAATTGAACCTTTTGATCGAACTCAGAGAGTTCATCATTTAGAAACATAGTCTCACCGGTTTGTTCACATTTTTGTTCGTAGACTGACACTCTGGATTCTTGGGTGTTTGTATATTTATGGACGGCGTAGATCTTTGGGATAGATCGATGGCTTAATTGAGACTGAAGATTTGCTTCTTTTTCTCCTAATTTAGTCTGGCTACGAATTTTTTTGTGAATGATTTCTTCAACTTTGCAAGATGGCAGTTGAATCATTAATGCATTCTTCGCCGATTTAAAATTTCCTCTGTTCTTGAAATTGTGCAAATGAACAAAGATGTTGTTTCCATGAAGCAAATAAGAATACCGAAAACCAGTTTCTTTTCGTTTGAACTTGATTCCGTTATATTTTTCGTTTCTACATTCGGGCTCTTTAGACATAGCATATATTGTTAATAGTTCTTCGGACAAAGCTTCGACATCTTTTTTTGAAATATTAGTAACAGAGACAATTTGTTTAGATAAGAAATCTTTTCGTCTTGGAGCTGAGGGGGAGTCAAGAGGTGATTGAGCCGGAGAGCAACTCCTTTCAACAAGATTAGAAATTAGTGTAGCTTTTTTGGTTTTTTTTTGAGGTATTTCTCCATAGTAAAAAAACTCAGGGTCGGTTTGTGTCGGTTTGGTTGTGTATGTTTTATCGTATTTAAAAACATAGACTCCATATTCCTCCAAATTAACAACTGATAGCATTATTATTTCCTTATTATCTTTTCAAGCATTTAAAGAATTAATTATAACATATATTAATTAATATATTATTAATTTTGAAAATGATATTAATTGTTAACTTGTTGATAATAAACGGCTTAGTTTAATTATACGGATGGGTATAGACCGTCGTGACTATTTTAGGGCAATGGGACTGAAGTTCTGGCCTTCTAAAAGATCAGAATTTGGCAAGAATAGAGGCTATTTCAACCATTGGAGGTCGTGCTTCAGGATGATCTGACGAGCATCGATCGATCAATGTTTTGAGTTCATTATCGCTGGCATTAGAGGGTATCCATTTGGATAGTGCACATTTGATATCAAGAGCAAAATGACCTCGGATGATATCTTCTTTTCCAATTAAGTTTGACATACCCGTGTCGGCAGGTGCAAATGCTAGAGCTAGCATCAACCCAAACTGAAAAACATCAGTCTCAGATGATACAGGTATTGCTGGGGATGCCTTTCTCTCTGGAGCCATGATTTCTTGGTGTGAAAGAAGCGGAATTTCGCCTTCTTTCGTCATCACGCCATAGTCAATAAGTTGTCCTTTGCCTTCAGCAATCATAGTATTGTTAAGTTTCAAATCGTTATGGCATAAACCTTGTCTATGCAAATGAGCAACGGCTCTTGCAATATCGTAGAAAAATGTGGTTTTTTGGTTAAAACTTAGTAGGTTTTTTTGAAGCAATTTTTCTCCGGTTTCCTCACATTTTTTTTCATAAATTGATGTGCGAGGCTGGAAATTTTTTGTATAGGTACAAACTTCATGAACCTTTGGAATAGAGGGATGTCTCAATCTAGCCTGTGCTTCGGCTTCAGCTTTGGCAATTGCACAACAATCAACGTTGTGAATTGTTTTGTGTGGGCGAATTTTTTTATGCACAATCTCTTGCACTTGATTGCTGGGGAGGTGAATCATTAATGCATCGCAGACAATCTTGAATCCCCCCCTAATTTCATTCTCTTTTAAATGAACATAGACAGTGCTGCCGGAAATGACATAGGAAAAGTTGAGATTATGATCGTCCCGTTTGAACTTAATTTCACCCTCAATGCAGAGCCTTCTATTGCCAGGGAGTTTGCTCCATTGAACTACTTTCACAACTTCATTGGCTATTGTTTCAGCATCTTCTGGGAAGATCGGAGTAGCATTAGTGATTGCCCGAGCGAGTTGTTTTGCCTTTATTGGATGGCGATGATCCCTAGGAAGTACAGGAATTTTAGTAGCAGCGCTTCGAACAGAAGTAGACGGGTTATTTGCGCTTATTTCTTCGTCATAACTGCTTCCCGAACCAGTAACATAATTAAGTTTGTGTTTTTGTTGTGTTTTAGAATTATCAATATATATCATGTTTAATACCCATTAAAAAATTATAATAATAATTATAACATATAAAAATTAATTTAATATTAATGAGCGGATAATATAATATAAAGTTTTAACTGATTGATTATCAGTTAGTTAATGTCTTTATACGACCGGATCTGAACAAGATCCTGGGGGATTTCGAATAAGAAGCGGGACGGGGTCATGGCCACTTGCTTGCCATGCCGGAGGCGGTGGCGGGCCATCGAGATAATGAGGTGTTTTTTTGCCCTTGTCATAGCGACATACATGAGCCGCCTTTCTTCTTCGAGACCTCTTTCGGCGATGCTTTTTTCATGGGGCATGATTTGATCTTCGAGGCCGACTAAGAAACAGAGGGTAAATTCAAGCCCTTTTGCACTATGGAAAGTCATGAGATTGGCATGGCTGTTTTGAGCAGATGCGCCGCTACGGGCAAAAGGGTTATCTTCAAGAGCTAGTGTTCCTAGAAACTCTTGGAGGTCGGTATAGTTTTCGGCTGAACGGATGAGCGCTTCGACGTTCTCCCATTTGAACTCACGCGCTTTTTCGCTTTTGACTTCTTCATGAATGGCTTTTTTATAGTTGATGGTTTCTACAAGCCATTTCAAGGCATCATTAAAAGGGGGCTTGGCGAACTTTTCTTTTCCTTGTCGGATGATCTCCAAAAACTGCTTGATGCCTGCGCATGCGCGGTCTGAAAGGCCGTCTTCGGAGGAGGCATTTTGAAGAACAGACCAGAGAGAGAGTTTTTCTCCTCGATTTTTCTGAGTCAACTTATCGAGGGCTTGGTCTGAGATCCCGCGCCTCGGAACATTGATAATGCGTAAAACCGCTTCTTGGTCAAGGGGGTTTGTAATCACCCTTAAATAGGCAGCCAGGTCTTTAACTTCGCTTCTCTCTGCAAACTCTGTGCCTCCATAGATTTGGTAGGGAATGCCTCGTATCCAAACGCCATTTTTATTCCAGGCAGCATGCATGAGCGCCATTTCAAACGGCCTTGCAAGAAGGTTAGAACGATAGAGAATGGCCATTTCATTCCATGGGATATTTTCATTTTGGTGGTACCAGAGCATTCGATCGACAACGGCTTTGGCTTCCTCTTCATCAGAAGGGGCATTGAAGATTTCAATCGGTTTCCCGGGGGATTGTGTGCTCCATAGTTCTTTAACATGTCTTTCATTGTTATGCCGGATGACATGGTTGGCAGCCTGTAAAATGACAGGGGTTGATCTGTAATTTTGCTCCAGTTTGACTACCGTATCGGCTTCGAATTGGAGGATGTTTTTAATGTCGGCCCCGCGCCAGCCGTAAATGGCTTGGTCATCATCGCCGACAACACAGAGATTCTTATGCTTGCTGCTAAGGAGCTTTGCCAAACGGTATTGAACGAGGTTCGTATCTTGGTATTCGTCGATCATGATGTAGCGGAAGCGGTCTGCGTATTTTTCTAGTACGTCAGGATGTTCTTCAAAGAGTCTGAGTGTTAAAAGGAGCAGGTTGTCAAAATCAACAGCGTTATAAGCCCGCATAGTCGTCTGAAGCTTGCCATAGAGGTTTTTAGAGAAAGCATCTCCTTGCATCTCATCGGGGCTTTGGGCTTTATTTTTTGCCTGAGAAATCGCGGCCAGCGTAGGATCAAGCGAAGGAAGATCTCCATCATGGGCTAATTCTTCGCGAACGAGCTGATTTAAAAGACGGCGGGTCTCTTTTTCGTCATAAATGCTAAAATCTTTAGTATATCCCAGTTTATCAATGTCTTTTCGAAGAATTCTCATGCAGAAGCTATGAAAGGTCGATAAAAGGACTTGTTTTGCAAGGGCGGGGTCAACCATCGAAGCGACCCGTTTGCGCATTTCTTCAGCGGCCTTATTAGTAAAAGTGAGCCCTAAAATAGAAGAAGGATTGACTTGTTTTTCTTGAATTAAGTAGGCGATTCGGTGCGTAATAACGCTTGTTTTTCCGCTGCCGGCTCCTGCGAGCACTAAAACATGGCCTTCCGTTGTTTGAATTGCTTTGCGCTGATGATCGTTGAGCATGTTATTGGGTTATACCACTCTCTAATAAAAGAGTAAAATCGGCCTCGACCTGGGTGAGAGTAGGTCGTTCTGTACTAGGACGCGGAGATGCGTGAATAACAAGCCCTATAGGTAAGCGATGTTTAAGCTTTCGGAAAACTTCACGGATCCGGCGTTTAAAGAGGTTGCGTAAGACTGCAGGGCCAAATTGCTTAGAAACAGTGATACCTAGACGAGTATAATTAAAATTTTCACTTGAATATTGGAAGATTAAAAATTTGCCTAGAAGGCGTTTGCCTTCTCTTTGAACTCGTCGAAACTCCTGACGCGTGCGAAGACGAACCTTTTTAGGAAAGGTTTGTCTTAGACAGAGAGGCGTTTGCGTCCGATGCGTCGACGGCGATTGATGATTTGACGCCCTTTGGCAGTCTTCATTCGCTTGCGAAAGCCGCATTTTTTTTGACGTCTACGTTTACTAGGTTGATAGGTTCTTTTCATAATTTTTTCTCTAAAGTAGAGATCTTAACCTATTTAAGTAAAATCCCTCAAGCAAAAGTTGTTGCTATGAAAATATGCCAGCCCCTAGAATAATACCAATTTTAAGAAAGGTCTAACATGAAAGTTCGAGCATCAATTAAAGCTGATCCTTCAAAAGGCGACAAAATCGTACGCCGAAGAGGTCGCATTTATGTGATCAATAAAACTGATCCAAACCGTAAACAACGTCAAAAAGGTCCAGGGAGAAAGAAATAATGGCACGCAAAGGTTCGATTGCAAAAGAAAAACGACGAGAAAGAATGGTAAAACTGAAATGGAATCGTCGCCAAGAGCTAAAAGAAATTGTTAAAGATCTAACCAAAAGCGATGAAGAGCGGCTTGCCGCAATGATCTCCCTCAACAAACTTCCTAAAAATTCTTCCCCAACTCGTCTTCGCAATCGTTGCCAATTTACAGGCCGGTCACGAGGATTTCTCCGCAAGTTTAAGATGTCACGTCTTTGCTTCCGTGAGATGGCCAACCAAGGATTCATCCCTGGTATTGTTAAAGCCAGCTGGTAAGGTTCTTCCCAGTCCTCAGCTATCGAAGCTTTTCCCGATGAAAGCGGAGTGAAAACTCCCGCGGTTGAATGATCGTAAAGCGCGCAGTATTTATGAATACAGCTAGCTTTATGATCGTTCAACCCCGGGGTTTTGACCCGCTTTCATCAGGAAAAGCTTCGATAGCTGAGCACTAGCGTGATCTAAAAAAGCCGATTCATCCAGTGAGTTAAAGGTCAAAATAGATGGCCTAATGGATAATAAAGCATCATTTCTTCGGAAGAGAAAACTGAGAAGCTGTTTTAATTTTCCAATGCGGTTTTTCGCAGGGCTCTCAGGCGAGAGCTCTTTCACAAAAACTTGCATAAAATTTTCAAGAAGAGGCTGATTCGGCACGTAAGGAGTGCTAGTGAAAGAGGCTTTGATTTCATGGAAGATAAAAGGGTTCATCGCGCTTCCTCGTCCAATCATAAGAGCATCACAACCCGTTTCTTTGAGCATCCGGTGAGCGTCATCTGCTGTTAAGATATCGCCGTTGCCCACAACAGGTATTTTTAAAATAGATTTAGCAAGCGCAATAAGCTCCCATTTAGCAGGCGGGCCATATCCATCTACTTTAGTGCGCGGATGGAGCGTTAAAAATTGAATCCCGCTTTCTTGTGCAGCAAGTAAGTTTTCTTTAAGAAGAGACGTATCTTCATAGCCGGAGCGCATTTTAATTGTGACAGGAACGCTAGTGGATTTGACAAGAGTTTTAGCAACCTCATGTAGGATAGAAGGGTCTTTGAGTAGGCTAGAGCCCGCTCCTTTTCCGACGACTGTATTAGAAGGGCACCCGCAATTAAGATCAATCCGCTTGGCTCCTCTTTTCACGAGCTCGCGGGCCATTTCTGCCACAAGCTCCGGCTCAGATCCCATGATTTGGGCAGCCAGAGGAATAGGAGAAAGCTCATCTGCATTGTATACACTTGCTAAGCTAGGAACATGGGCGTTTTTTGGAACGCGGATAAACTCCGTTACTGCTTCATCAAAGCCTCCAATAGAGGCCATCGCTTTTCTAAAAGGTCTGTCCCCAAGCCCCTCCATTGGAGCAAGTAGCAGGAAAGGACATCCATTTGGGTGTTTAGGGAGAAGCGTCATGTAAGGATTATCCCTTCTAGGAACATTTCGCTCACCATTTTTCACTTCCTCAAAAAATTGTTCACCGTGTATAAATTATTCTAAACAAAATCTTAACAAAGGGAGTTTTATGGTCGAAGCAATTGATAGAGATATGGAAGTCGGTTTTGAAACAATGATGCTGTCACCTGTAAAAAATCAAAAATATCAGATTGAAATGAGTGAAGACGAGCTCACAATGGCAATCGGCCGGACCGTAAAGAGTCTTTTTAATCTCCTTCATCAAGCTCAGCCGCAACCTCCTCAAATGGTGGGTGTGGTCGTACTCAAAGAAAAAAGCTTGATCGAAAAAGAGATCGAAGAAGTGGTAGATCAAGAAGTTGTCCAAGAACCTGCAGTTGTAGAAGAAACAGTACCTGTTCAAAACGAGATTAAGTTGGAACTCCCGCCAAAACAAAGCCGAGAGAAGATAGAGCAGATGATCGACAGCTATCACCAGCTCATCCATGTTCTTTCACAAGCAATCTCTGAAGAGCAGCGCCGTTTGAAAACACAAGAACAAATTCGAGTTCTTCGAGAGGTCAATCGTACTGTGAATTCTTCGATTATTGATTCAAAAGAAGAACAGATTCAGAAAATCCAAAAACTTGAGCAAGAAAAACAAGAAGCTCAAAAAAAGATGAACGAACTCAAGCAAACTTTGCAGGATATGTAAGGCTTGCTATAATGGGGCTTCATTAGCAGTGAGGCCCCATGGACAATCCTTTAAAACGCATTGATACTAAAGAAGTCGAACTTCCTGATACGCTTTTTGTTCGAGATATCGAAAATAAAGTGTTTCAGTCCATCATTGTGCAATGTCTTCTAAACATAGAAGGGATTGCTCTTGTTGAAGGAAATCTTCTCGATTATTTTCTCGGAAGGGAACCTGCAGAAAGAATTTCAGGTATTTCTGTTGAACAAGATCCCAAGACGCATTCGATCCAAGTAAAAATCGAAGTGAGTGTAGCCTACGGGATTGTCATTCCGCAAAAAGCAGAGGAAATTCAACAAAAAATAGCCGAGCAGCTCAGTGAACTCACAGGCCTTCATGTCAGCATTGTGCATGTTGTCTTCAAGAGTTTGATTACAGAGACGCCGGCCGCTTTAGAGCAAAGCGCGCCTCAATACTCGGATACCTTTTAAATATGAAATGGACGCACCATCTTTTTTCAGTTGTGCAGTTTTTTCAAGTTCTTCTATTGATCTTAGGAGGCATTTTTTGCTGCGCGCTCCCTTTTGCACCCAATCTCCGCGTAAATATTGCAGATGCCATTCTTTTTAAAGACGCTCTTTTTATGTGCTTAGGCATTATTTTTTGCTCGGTAGGACTTATTTTAGGCCTCGGTTTTTATTTTCTCCAAAGGCATCAAGTCCTCCAAGTCTCCATGAACCCGCCCGCTTCTATCGATAGAGAAGTCATTAGAGCACTTGTGCAAACCTATCTGCAAAAGCGATTCCCAGGCCATCAAATGACAACCCATGTTGTACTAGGCTCTTCAATGGAGCTGATTACTGAGAACCTCAAGCTTCCTCCTGAAGATCTCGAAAAACATCTCTCCGAAATGGAAACTGAAATTAGCCAGCTTCTCAGCCGCACTGTCGGCTATGACAAAAAATTCCTTATGACGTTTTTGGATTAGACACTAGTTTTTTGATTTGCTCGACGTCTTTTGAAGTGATGCCTTTGACGGCTAAGAGATCGGCAGGGGATGCGGCTAAGATTCTTTGGAGGCTGCCAAAATGTTTTAGAAGCCGTTTTTTCTTTACATCGCCGATTCCAGGGATCTCATCAATTAAAGAAGAAATAAGCCGTTTTTCACGCCTTTTTCGATGAAATCCAATGGCGCGCCGGTGAGTCTCATCACGGATCCGTTGTAAAAGGAAGAGAAGTGGAGAGTGAAGCGGCAAAATAATCGGCTCGCTTTGTTCGAGCACAAAAACTTTTTCCTGAGTAAGGCCCTTGTCATGCTTTCCTGCCTGTTTGGCAAGAGAAATGAGATCGACGGTGGCAATATCTAGGCTTTTAAGAACATCTCTGCCGATGCCAAGCTGTCCTTTTCCTCCATCGACGATAATCAAATCGGGAAGCGTGTTTTCTTGTTTTGCTCTTGTCAGACGGCGAGAGAGAACTTCTTGCAAAGCGCCATAGTCATCACCCTTAGTCACGTTTTTAATTTTATAAAGGCGTGACTCTTTTTTATCGTACTTTCCTTCCATGAAAACAACCATGGAAGCGACGAGATCCGATCCTGAGATATTCGACGTATCAAAACATTCGATTCTCTCGGGATAGCGGGTTAGATGCAGCGTTTCTTGAAGATCAAGAAGCATTTTTTCTGTGAGATCGCGATCATCTTTTTCTTGTTTGAAGAGGACAAGGGCATTTTTTTCTGCCATTTCAACGATTTCTTTCTTCTCGCCTTTTTGGGGAGTCGTGATTTTAATCTGGAGGATTTCTTCTAGCTCGCGGGGAAGATCAAGAGGAACGATGATTTGAATGGGCACCGGGGTCCTGTCTTTGTAGTATTGAACAAGAAACGATGAAAGGAGCTCTTCATTGCTTTCCACAACATCTGTAAATGAGTAATGTTCCGAGCCGACGAGTTTTCCTTCCCGGAAGAAAAGCTGGGCGACCATGACATCGTGTCCTTGTCTATAGAGGCCGAGTGCGTCGGTATCTTTTCCGATGGCTTTGGCGACAAGTCCGCTGCCGGCGGTGACATGTTCTATTTGTTTAATCATCTGCAAAAGGGCAGCTGCTTTTTCATATTCAAGCGCTTCAGAGGCAGCGTGCATCTCTTTTTTAAGCTGCTGGATCACCGCTTCGTCTTCTCCCTTCAAAAAGTGAGTCGCATGATCCACAATGGATTGGTACTCTTCTTTGGTACATAGATTAACGCAGGGAGCCACGCACCGTTTGATGCCATAAAGAAGGCAGGGCCTTGTCCGTTTTTTAAGCTCTTGATCAGAGCACTGGCGAAGAGGAAAAAGTCGGCCCATCAAGTCAAAGGTTTGCCTTGCTGCAAAAGCGCTCGTAAAAGGACCAAAATAGAGGCCGTCTTTTTTAGGCTTTCCTTTGTAGCGGACAAGCTCTACCCTCGGCCACGGATGTTTGTGGTTGATCATGAGGCTCACAAAGGTTTTATCGTCTTTGAGAAGCGCATTAAATTTGGGCTGGTGTTTTTTTATCAGGGTATTTTCTAGAAGAAGCGCCTCTTTTTCAGAAGGGACCACAATAATGTCAATCGAGGCAACCTCGGCAATTAAAAACGGAACCATCGGCCGGCCGTCACGGCCAGGAGCAAAGTATTGTTTAATGCGTGTTTTTAAATTTTTTGCTTTGCCAACATAGAGCACATTGCCCCCTGAGCTTTTCATGAGATAGACGCCCGGATCCGTGGAATATTTATCTAAAACTTTGGGATCAAAAGAGCTCAAGCTGGCTCTCCTTCTGCATGTTAATGTCTGGAGCATTATGGTGAAGTTTTGTCAGCATCTCATGTGCTTTTTTTAAAACAGAAGAGGGAAGGCCGGCGAGCTTTGCAACATGGATACCGTAACTTTTATCAGCGCCGCCGCGGACGATACGATGCAAAAAGACAATTCCTTTTTCGGACTCTTCAACAGCCACGTTATAGTTGACGGCCCCTTCCATCTCTTTTTCGAGTTCTGTGAGCTCAAAGTAGTGGGTTGCAAAAAGAGTTTTGGCTCTTTTCCCGCTGGTTGTCAGAAAGAAATCAGCCACTGACCAGGCGATTGCGATGCCATCATACGTGCTGGTACCGCGTCCGATCTCATCTAAAATGACAAGCGATTTAGAAGTTGCATTATGGAGAATGTTTGCGGTTTCACTCATCTCAACCATGAAAGTCGATTGCCCTCGGCTAAGATCGTCACTTGCGCCTATGCGTGTGAAGATTTTATCGACAACGCCGATCTCTGCTTTTTTTGCAGGAATAAAGCAGCCCATCTGAGCCATTAACACAAGGAGTGCCGCTTGCCGGATGAACGTCGATTTTCCTGCCATGTTCGGCCCTGTAATCACAAGAAGCTGCTCTTTATCTCCATCCATTACAATGTCATTTGGAACAAAAGTCTGTTTTTCAATCGATGCTTCAATCACGGGATGCCTTCCGGCGAGGATTTCGATGCGGTCCTTTTCAGTGACAAGGGGACGGATGTAGTTTTGTTTTCGTGCGCTATCTGCAAAACTTAAAATGACGTCGAGATGTGCTAATTTTTTTGCAACACGGCGGATATGTTCTGCTGATTTGGTGATTTCAGCTCGAAGCTCTTGAAAAAGTTTAGTTTCCAAAAAGCCGATTTTTTCTTCGGCAGAATAGATTTTGTGTTCGAATTCTTTCAACTCCGGCGAGATGAACCGTTCTGCATTAACAAGAGTCTGCCTGCGTTGAAAATTAAGAGGCATCTTGTCGGATTGTCCACGGCTGACATCAATGTAATATCCAAACGCTTGTGTGTAGCCGACTTTGAGAGTTTTGATTTGGAGGGTTTCTCTGAGCTGCGCCTGATAGGAGGCCAGCCAGGTTTGGCTATCCGTTTTGAGCTTTTTGATTTCATCGAGCTCCTGGTCATACCCTTCTTTAAAAATGCCCCCCTCGCTGAGTTTTAAAGGAGGATGATCAACAACAGCTTTTTTAATAAGCTCATGGATAGAAGACAGATCTTCCTCTGGAAAAATGAGAGGAATAGGTTCTAAAGAATATCTTAGCCCGACCAAGTCGCGCGGAGATGTATATCCTGTTTCTATTCGCATGATCAGGCGCTCAAGATCGCGTACATTTTTTAAAGCTTCTCTAAGCGCTACTCTCTTTTTGTCATCTTCAAAATAGTGCTGCACTTCCGTCTGCCTGCTTTCGATTTCTTTTACCGATAAGAGGGGATGGACGAGCCATTCTTTCAGCAGCCGTCCTCCCATAGGAGTTACCGTTGTATCTAGAACAGAGAGAAGCGTCAGCCCTTTTTCATGCAGGGGCTCTACGAGCTCTAAATGTTTTTGCGTTGTCCTATCCAGCCATAAGAACTGATGGGTCTGAAATGGAGAAATTTTTTTCAAATGAGGGAGTTTTAAATTCAAATCTTCTGTTGCATATGAAAGGAGCCCACCTGCTGCGTTGATGCAGGCAGTCATGCCTTTTAGTCCAAAACCATCAAGAGAGTGGACTCCAAAATGCCGAATCAGTTTTTCTAGACTGCTTTGATGGTCAAACTCCCACTCTTCCTTGACCTGAAGGGCAGCAATTGAAAGAGCCTCTAGAGAGAGTTTTTTCGATGCTTTTTCACTAATGATGACCTCTTGTGGATTCAGCCTTGCAAGCTCATCGATCAGCTGTGATCCGTCAGTAAATTCCATCACCCGAAAGTCGGCTGTTGTGACATCAAGTACAGCGAGCCCAAAGATTGAATTAACCTGGACGACTGCTGCCATAAAATTAGAGACTTTATCTTGAAGAAGCGCCGACTGAATGACAGAGCCCGGAGTTAATAGACGGACAACTTCCCGCTTGACGATTCCTTTGACTTGCCCTTTAACTTGACTTGGATCTTCCATTTGTTCTGCGACAGCGACACGATAGCCTTTGCTGACAAGGCGATCTAAATAAGCGTCTGCAGAATGAGCAGGAATTCCTGCCATGGGCGTTTCTTGCCGTTTGGTGAGCACAATGTCGAGTTCTTTAGAAAGCACGACGGCATCGTCTTCAAACGCTTCGTAAAAATCGCCTAAGCGGAAAAGTAATAGAGCTCCTTTTGCCTGCGCCTTGCACGCGTGCCACTGAACCATCATCGGTGTTGTCATATCGGATATTATCTGAAGAAAGAAGATTTGAGTCTATCAAGCAGATGGCGCGTCAAAGAAACTTTTTTAACTGGAGCTTTTTCTTCTTGCGCTGGAGGCTCGATTTTTTCAAGTGCGTTTTCAACCCGCTTTAAGCCCAGTTTAAGCATCTCTTCGTACTCTGAGATTTGCTGCCGTATTTGAGTCAATTTATGACGGATCTTTGCCTCATCTTCGGGAGAATCGACAGACGAGCGTCTGAGAAGCCTAGAAGGGGCTTGCATCTGCCGAGCTTC
The DNA here is from genome assembly GCA_017994195.1 of Rhabdochlamydiaceae bacterium. Classification (GTDB taxonomy): domain Bacteria; phylum Chlamydiota; class Chlamydiia; order Chlamydiales; family Rhabdochlamydiaceae; genus PALSA-1444. The sequence goes on along the minus strand of JAGOLG010000001.1, from coordinate 30,337 downwards.
ATCTTCGACTTTAAACACCGAAGAAAGAATATGAGTGATTGTTTGAACCTGCTGGCTCCTCCACTCATCCCAGGAAGCATCGTATGATGAAATATCAGGTTTATCACCCTGACTTAATTTGTCCATAAGTCAATTAAATCGCCGGGGCTGATTTCTGTAAATAGAATTAAAAATTTCAATTTTTATATTAAACACCGATCCAAGGTTATGAATGGATTCTAACGAGCTTTTAATTTGATTCTCTGTCGACGACGTTTGATTGAACGCGCTTTTTTAGGAATGATCCTAGATTGTTTTAGTTTGGGTGCAGGTGATCCTCGGAGTAATCCTTCAACACTTAAATCTTCATCGATGTCAGGCCAATGAATCCCATATCCACCCCCGCAAATTTCCCAATGAGCTCTTTCTTTTGGAGAGGCTGCAAGAAGCTTCGGATACCAAGCAAGGGGAGCAGAGATTGTACGGCCATCATTTAAATCCACAACTAGTGAATCTCTTGTAAAGTAAACCGCTTCAACACGTCCATCAGATTTAAGAGCCAAAATATTCATATTAGATGGCAATTTACAGCTTGAAAACACTTATTTGCAATCTTCAAAAAATCTAAAACTTTACATTCAACTGAGCATAGAGAGCGTTGTCTGCAAATCGTTTCCCAAAGCGGCCCTGATAGAAAAGAGAAAGACCGTAAGCTTGATTTGCAAGGGTTGAATTAATACCTGCCTCAACACTGCCGAGCATGCGTGAGGGGTTTAATCCTTTGACATTCAGACGGCATCCATTAAAGCCTGCCTTTTCGTGATGCCCGCGGTATCTTGCTTCATAGATTCCGCTTCCTTGAATGTAAGGAGTGACTGTAGCGCGGGATGGTGAAAAGCAATGGGAGAGTTTGAGGCCTGCCTCTGAAGTCAGGAGGTCGGAGTTTTTGCTATCGACATGAAGATTTAAGCTTTGAGCGCCGTGTTCTTTGAAACTGCCTTCATGAAGGTAAAGATAGCTTGCCTGTGCAAAAGGCGACATGATGATTTTTTTGCGTTCAAAATCTCCGGCTGCTTTGATGTGGAAGGAGCCTTGCAATCCATGATGCTGACCTTTAGCATGCCGGCTGAACTTGCCATCAAAGGTAAAGAAAATATGTCTGTTTGTCTCGTAGCGGTTATAGCCGAAGATCAGGGACGATTCAAGATAGGCATGCCGTTTGCCCCATTTGCTATAGAGAGAGGCATAGCCTGTATCTTGGTGTGCAGAACCCGACTTTTCGGTCCACTTCAAATGTGAGTGGGAATACCCGAGAAATCCTCCTAAAAGAAAGTTATTTGTAGCAAATCCATCCAGGCCTAAGAGTACGCCAGGAGTGGTAGATCGATATCCGGGATTTTGATGATGATGGGCTTGTTTTTGCTGTGTTCCAAAAGGAAGCACCCACAAGTTGGTCCCTCTTTTTTTCGGTGCACAATAAGGTTGGAGCGACTCAATGTGATTGAATACTCCATTATTGACGTCAAGAGTGTTATTTTCTTGCATCAAAGCAAGGGCTGTAAATTGTGAAGGCTGCATATGAAGCAACGCTTTTTGGAGTTCTTCGGCATTACTAACAAAATGAAGCTCATTAATCACTGCTTCTAGATCCGAGCCGGGAGCTGGAGTAAACCCATCGAGGCAATGAGCGACTTGTCCGGCATTTCCAGTCGAAACGAGTGTTGAAAAAGGAAGCATCCCAATACCTAAGAGCACGTCAGTAGCTGTATAAGTTACATTACCTGAAAAAAGTGGAAGCGTGCTTATGACATTTGTAAATGTCCCCGTGACGCCAAGAGTTGTGTGAATAAGAGTGTGCGTGAAAGGCGATGAATAGTCGCCAGGAGTAGGAATGAATCGAAGTGTTGTACCGGTTTGTATGTCCATCGTTCCTGTGACGTTCACATGGTCGTTTGTAGTCGGAGTAATCTCAACATCGAGCATTGATCCGGAAGCTAAAACTTGTGCGCCGACTAAATTGATCGTATCAATACTGTTGCCAGGAGAAAGTATCCCTTGGAATGTAATATCTTTGGTGATCGTTCCATTGCCGCCCAGAGTTGCACCGGAAGATACTGTCATAGGTCCTCCTCCTGCAAGAGAGCTATTGATGAGAAGAGTGCCTGAAGAAACAGTCACTTGTCCTGGAAGTGTGCTTGACCCTGTGAAAGTTAAAGGACCTGTCCCTTGAGTAACAAGGGTTCCTGTTCCTGTGATTGAGCCGGAATAAGTTCCAGCACCTGTTTGGTCAAAAACAAGATTGGCATTATCTAGAATGCTTCCTTGAAGACTCGTAGTATTTCCTTGGAGTGTGCCGGCAGAAACAATCGTACCGCCAGAATAAGTATTTGCCCCTGTCAAGACAGCAGTGCCCGAGCCTTGTTTTATAATAGAGCCGCCCACTCCACTGATGACACCCGCAAAGGTTGTACTGGCTGTTGCCGTGCCAAAAGTTAAAATTTTAGAACCAAGAGTCACAGAGCTGGAGGCTAACCCTGTAAGATTACCAATGGTGGTGCCTGTAGTAGTAGGGCTGATATCAAAAACAGAAGTAGCGCTGTTAACGTTGACAGCGCCCGTCGAAAGAAGAGAGCCTGAACCTGAAAGGCTGAGAGTACCAGCATTGATCGTCGTACCGCCAGAATAAGTATTTGCCCCTGTCAAGACAGTAGTGCCCGAGCCTTGTTTTATAATAGAGCCGCCCACTCCACTGATGACACCCGCAAAGGTTGTACTGGCTGTTGCCGTGCCAAAAGTTAAAATTTTAGAACCAAGAGTCACAGAGCTGGAGGAGACACCTGATAGATTTCCAATGGTTGTGGCAGTTGTAATACTGCTGATATTAAAAACAGAGCTTGCATTGCTTAGATTGACAGCTCCCGTTGAAAGAAGAGAGCCTGAACCTGAAAGACTGAGAGTACCATCAGAAATCGTTGTACCGCCACTATAACTATTAATTCCAGAAAGTACGACGGTACCTGCTCCTGTCTTAGTGTAGCCTCCAGGACCTGACATAGCTCCAGAAATGGTGCTGCTTCCTGCGGCTGCTTTGGTATGAACTACAGAGCTTGTTAAAGTCATAGGTGTGTTGATGATATTTGCGCCACCACTTACTGTGCTAATAGCAGCTGAACCGGCGCTTACTTGGAGTATGAGAAAATCACCAACTCCACCAGCAGCAATGGTATAGTCATCCGCTGAAGTAAAATCCAAGGCTCCTACTATAAAGCTACCATCGACTGTAACAGCTCTTGAAGCGCCAGCTTGATCAGGAAAAGTAGCGGTGTCATTGATGGCATTTGGTAGCCCCACAGGTGACCAATTAGTAGTTTTTGACCAAATACCTGATCCATTGATATTCCAAGATGCAGAAACAGAAAATAGTGGAGCCTGTATGAATGCCGTGTATAGACAAAGAGAGTAGTACAGCAATTTTCTTTTTTTCATGTTAAGCGCTCCGGAAAGTATCTGGCATAGTTTTAGGTAGTTCTATTTGTGCTTATAATTAAGGCCTGAAAATAAATACAACTTCTTTGATTCTTAGCAATTGCCAAGACAGAGCAAATGTCTTATCCTGGCTCTTATGCCCCTCTATACAAAAGAAAGCCTGGATCTCTTAAGACAAAGGATTGACTTGCCTGAAGTGGTAGGGTCGTACCTGGCGCTGAAGAAGGCAGGATCGTCTTACAAAGCTCTGTGTCCCTTCCATGAAGAGAAGACACCATCGTTCATGATCAACCGTGGAGATACGCATTATCATTGTTTTGGCTGCGGGGCGCATGGGGATGCAATCGCTTTTTTGATGAACTTCCAGAAGCTGGGATTTGTGGAGGCGATTGAATCGCTGGCAGAACGATTTGGTGTTGTCTTAGAAAGGATCCAGCAGACTGAAGAGACAGGCCCTTCCAAGATGCTTCTTAGGGATGCTGTGGAACTTGCCACGCAGTTTTACCATTTTTTACTTCTCTATTCTGAAGAGGCAGCGCCCTCTCTAAAATATCTTTATGACAGGGGCATTGATCAAGACTTTATTCAGCAGTTTCAGGTGGGATATGCGCCTCGAGACCGTAAAGCGCTGCAGAAACTTTTGCATAGCAGAGGTTTTTCAGATCTTGTTTTACAAAAAGCAGGACTTGTCTCAGTCTCTGAGCAGGGGCCTAATCGTGATTTTTTCTCAGAGAGGATCACTTTTCCGATTCGGGATGGCGTCGGTCATGTCATTGGATTTTCTGCGCGCAAGTTTAAGGAAGAGACGTTTGGAGGCAAGTACATTAATACATCCGAGACGCCTCTGTTTAAAAAGTCGCAGGTTCTCTTTGGCCTCAGTTACTCGCGCAAGAAAATCATGAAAGAGAAAAAAGCCCTCATCGTCGAAGGACAGATCGATTGTTTAAGGCTGATCAAAGAAGGGTATGATTGGGCAGTTGCAGGGCAAGGAACGGCCTTTGGGGAAGGGCATGTGCGAGAGCTTGTCCAGCTGGGAGTTCAATCAGTTTATTTAGCGCTTGATGCAGATACGGCAGGCGAGGAAGCGGCTGTCAAAATCGGAGATCTTTTCCAGAAAAAAGGAATCGAGGTGTGGGTGGTTCAGCTGCCCAGCGGCCAAGATCCCGATGCGATCTTACGGAAAAAAGGGCCGCAGTTTTTTGATAACCTGTTAAAGCAGCCCCTTGATTATCTCTCATTTTTAGTGCAGAAATTTTCTAAGACGCATCGTGTTGAGACGCCTACAGGTAAGCATCAACTAGCAGAGCAGCTGATACAGAGAATACGAAGCTGGGATCAGCCTGTGCTCATCCATGAAAGCCTTCGTAAACTTGCCGAGCTATTAAAGCTTCCGCAAGAAGTCATCAATATGGGCCCGATGATGCCTACGATCATTAAGCGCGAAGGGCATGTTACGCAAGACTATGTCGATGCGGATAAGATTTTAGAAACTGATCTTCTTCGTCTTTTGTTTTTTTCAGGGGAGGGATCAGAGGCACTTATTCAAGCGGCAAAAACTAATCTAATCCCAACACAGCTTAAAGTCCCGATGTGCCGCCGTCTTTTTGAGCTGGTGCTGCAAGGCTCTGAAGAGGGTCATAAAATCGATTTGCTGACATGCGCCGGAGGTCTTGAGCAAGAAGAGGAAGGAGATCTTGTTTTAGAAATGATGAAGCGAAAAATCAATCCGGAAAAAGCTAAAGCATCCCTTCAGTTCACTTTAAAGCGCATTTTGGAAAGAAACTGGCTAGAGGAGCGTGAAAGAATTAAGCTTGCGCTGCACAGCGGCAGCCTCACAGAAGAAGAGGCGCTCGAGCTTGCAAAGCAATTCGATCTCTTAAAGAAACAAGTTCCTACGATTACTCTTGATGTTGAGGGATAAAGGCAAGATGTGCTCAGATCTATTAAGCAATCCTTATTTCTAGTTGTTTTCCTAAGGCAGACACAGCCATGGCAAGAGATTTTAGACTACAGGTTCGTTCTGGATCGAGAATACGATTAACAGCAGCACGACTTGTATGCATTCTTTTTGCCAGCTGAGTCTTTGTAAGCTTTTGCTTTTTTAATTCTTTTTCAAGCTGAAAGGAGAGGACTCTTTTGATTGCTTCAGCATTGCATTCTTCAAAAATCCCTTCTTCTTTGAGAAAATCATCAAAGCTTGAACCTTTATGCTTGTTTTTCATATTTTCCCCTTTAAAGTCGAAATAAACGTATCAAAACTGATACGTTCTTCGCAAGAGTTACAAAGAGCTTTTCTTGCTATCCATTTAAAAAACTCTTCCATCAATGGAGGATATTTGCGGTAGGAATCAAGGTATGATGATCGGTAATCTGATCATTATATTCTTGACTTCTCGTTTCCTATGGTACAATATCTAGGATATAGATGAAAATGTCCGAGATTTTGTACCATGACTAAAAAAAGTAAGAAGCCCAAAAAATCTGCACGAAGATCTTTGCGAAAAACAGGAGGCGTTTTTCGCATGTCTGAAGCATTGCATTTAGGAATTCATCGTCGTGAGCTTTATAAATTACGCGATGAGGGAGAGCTAGAAACTCTTAGTAGAGGCCTTTATCGACTCAAAGAGGAGGCGGAACCCGAATTTCCCGACTTTATTCCGGCTGCAAAGAAAGTCCCTCAGGGAGTTATTTGTCTCATTTCTGCTCTAGCTTTTCATGAAATTACAACTCAAATACCACATTTTGTCTACCTAGCCATTCCCAAAAATGCCTATAAACCTACTATTGCTCATCCTCCAATGCGCTACTTCTGGTATTCAGAAAAAATGCTCACAACAGGCGTTGAAAAACATCATATGAACGGCATTATTTTTAAGATTTTTAATGTTGAGAAAACTTTAGTTGATTGTGTTAAATTTCGTAACAAAATTGGCATGGATGTCGTTTTAGAGGCCCTAAAAATGTATTGGAGACGCGGCAATACAAACATTAATAAACTCATGGCATATGCTAAGCTTTTTCGTGTTGCGCACATCTTAAAGCCCATTATGGAGACGATTGCTAGTGATTAAAGTACGAGAAAAGACGAAGAATACTCTGGGAGAATCAATTCGTCAGAAGTTAAAAGATTTTTCAATCACAAAAAAGCGTCCTTTTGAGGAAATTTTACGTTATTATGGAATAGAGAGGTTTTTGTATCGCTTGAGCATTAGTCCCTATGCGAAAAAGTTTTTCCTCAAGGGAGGTCTTATGCTCAAAGTCTGGGATGCTGAAGACCATCGAGCCACAATGGATATTGACCTACTGGCTAAAACTTCCAATAAAATGGAAAATTTAAAGCAAATCATCAATGAGGTTGCTTTAATCCAATCAGAAGAAGATGCAATCACATTTTCATGCGAAAAACTTGTCTTGCAGAGAATACAGGCTGGTGGAGAATATGAAGGTGTTTCTGCCAGTTTTTCAGCTGCGCTTGTTAGGGCTCGCATCCCCATCCTTATCGACATTGGCTTTAACGATCTTATTATCCCTGGACCTCACATGATACATTATCCTACACTTCTACAACTTCCAGCGCCTAAATTATTGGGATATACTGCTGAGACAGTTTTGGCCGAAAAATTAGAATCTATCGTCAAACTTGGCTTAATCAACACCCGAATGAAGGATTTTTACGATATTTGGACGCTTTGCCGATCTCATAAGCTGAATTCGGATACAATGAAGCTTGCAATAGAAAAGGTATTTGCCAATCGAAAAACAAAGCTTAAATATCCTATTGCTTTCTCTAAAGCTTTTTATGAAGCTCCAAGTACACTTCAAAGATGGCATAATTTTCTTTCTGCAATGGGGAAGGATTCCATCTCACTTCAAGATGTGATTCTTGAGATATCAGATTTCATTGGACCTCTATTAGACAGAAAGAGTTAAGGCTTTTTTAATGACCACGATCTAGCAATCTTCCATAGAAGGTGTTTTTCTGAAGGCTCGGTTTCGTGGAGAGGGATTAAAGGGGACCCCTACTTCGTAGCTTAATCTTCTTGGATTAGACTGAAGTCTAAAAGCGGTGCAAAACAATCAAAGACCATCTGAAGAAGCGCAAGGCGGTTATTCTGTAGTTTAGGATCATCGGACATGATTTTGACATTGGCTACTAAATTAATAAGAGGTAAATCAAAATTCTTGAGAAGAGCATAAGCTTTTTTGTAATCTTGTTTTTTGAGTAGAACATCCAGTCCATTTTTTTTATCATAGATATGTTTGACTAAAAATGAGTGAAGCGCTTTTTCAGATGGTTCAGTGGCTAGGGATAGATCAAATGTTGTTAAACACTTGTTAGTCAGAAAACCTTTGACTCTCTTGTATACTTGGAGAAGGCTTTTGAAAGAAGTTGTATTCCGAAATTTGTTAAGTGCTTCTACTTGGCAAAGTTGGTCATAAGGATTAATACAGAGAGAGTATAGGGATGCATCAATTTCATCTTTCATAAAGCCTTTATTTTCGAAAATACCTTTGGCTCTCGCAGTTATGAATGTTAATATCTCTTCAATATGCGAAGGTTGAAGATGCGGATAATAAAAATCAGAGCCACATTCAATGAGGAGCTTTTTGAGATCAATGCTATATTTTCCTTCTATCAAGATTCTCAAAATACCTATTGTTTGTCTACGAAGCGCATACGGATCGCTTGAAGATGTTGGCTTAAGGCCGACAGAGTAATAAGCAAGTAGATTATCAATCTTATCTGCAAGAGACAGAATAGTTCCAGTAGGTGTGATAGGAAGTGGAGCGCCTTCTGTACGGGGCATCCACTGCTCTTCAATCGCGGTTGCGGTTTCTGAATCTATACCATCTGCTAAGGCATAGTATTTGCCAATAGTTCCTTGTAACTCAGGAAATTCTTTTACAAGTGCTGTTACAAGATCAGCTTTGCATAGGTCAGTTGCTTTTTCAACTTTATGTGGATCAGCAATTTCAGCTTCTGAAGAGTTATCTAGGCTTTCGAGTTGTTTATTAATGATTGGTGCAATCCATCGAATCCTAGTGACTTTGTCCATCATACTACCAAGATCTTTTTGAAAGATGACATGGAAAAGTTTTCCGTTGAAATTCCTAAGAGGTGTTTTTCTATCTTGTTCATAAAGAAAGACTCCATCGGAGAGGCGTGCGGAGAGGACTTTTTGGTTTCCTTCGCGGATGAGGTTATTAGGAGTGTTATCGCAGGTGATGATGAATTGGTTTTTGAGATGAGTCCTTTCTGCGACGGGGAAATATTTTTGGTGCTCGACCATTTCTGAGGAGAGAACTTCTTTTGGAGCTCTTAAGAAGCTATCATCAAAAGAGGCGATAGTAAGCTCGGGCCATTCAGTCAGCTGCACTACTTGCGGGAGCACTCTATCAACTTCGAGAACTTGAATCTTATGTTTGGCTTCTAGTTTTTCAATTTGAGAAAGGATCGATGCTTTTCTCTCTTGAACATCAGCAAGGACTTTATGGTCTTTGAGTTTGGGAAGATATTCGTCGGGAGATTTTATAACAATTTTTCCAGGAGATCTTTGCGCATGCCCGAATGTGAAGTTTCCGGCTAAGACATCTCCGAATACAAAAGGAATAACCTCTTTTCCAAAGAGGGATACAATCCAATGTATAGGTCTTGCGTATGAAACATCCAGCGTGCCCCAGCGCATTTTCTTCGGAAATTCTAAATTATCAATGAGGGCGGGGAGGTGATCTGCTAAAATCTGCGCGGTGCTTTTTCCTGCGGTCTTAACTGTAGCAAAGAGGTATTCGGTTTCTTTGACTTTTTCAATGCGAAGGTGGTTTGATCTTCCGTCGCGGATGGAGGCAAGTGAAGAAGCGGGTAGAGATGCCGATTTTAAAAACCCTTCTCCCTGAGGCGTCCAGCTACCGGTGGAATCAAACGCCATTGAGACAGGAGGTCCTCGTTTATCGAGAGTCTGAGGAGCAGCTCCCTCAACCAGACCTTCTACTTTGACGCAGATTCTGCGGGGAGTTCCGTAGGAGGTCATAGAGTCAAAGCTAAGCCCTTCTTTTTCCAGAAGATTTTTTAATGCGCGCTCTAAGTTCCTCTGGCCTATAGGGACAAAAGTTGCAGGAAGCTGCTCGGAGCCGATTTCCAATAGGAAATCCCGTTTTTTGCTGCCGTCGAATTTTTTAGAAGGTTTTTTCGGCTGCTTGATTTTGGGCAGTTTCATTTTGTGAGTGAGAGGAAATCCAAGTTTTTCTCGCGATGCGACATATTCACCAGCGATCAGACGAGCAAGATCCCTAATCCGTCCAATATAGCCGGTTCTTTCTGTTGTTGAGATCACGCCTCTTGCATCGAGAAGGTTAAATGCATGGGAGGCTTTAATGACAAAGTCGTAGGCAGGGAGAGGAAAGTGGAGAGCGATGAGTCTTTTTGCTTCTTTTTCAAAATCTTCAAAATGTTTCAGCCACATCTCAGTTGAAGCTTCGGTGAAATTATAAGCGCTCCATTCGACTTCATTTTGTTTTGAGATATCGCCAAGGGTCATGGTTTCATTCCAATGAATGTCCATGATGTTGTCGACATTTTGGATATACATGCAGAGTCTTTCAAGTCCATAGGTGATCTCGGCAGAGACCGGCTTTAAAGGCAGGCTTGCCATGCCTTGGAAATACGTGAACTGGGAAACTTCCATTCCATCGCACCACACTTCCCATCCAAGCCCCCAAGCGCCGAGCGTAGGAGATTCCCAGTCGTCATGCACAAAGCGGATGTCGTGTTCTTTTAGTTTGAATCCAACAGCTTCAAGCGATTTAAGATAGAGCGCTTGAACATCAGGAGGAGACGGTTTTAAAATCACTTGGAATTGATGAAAAAGTTGCAAGCGATTGGGATTTTCTCCGAACCTGCTGTCAGAAGGTCTGCGCGAAGGTTCGACATAGGCTGTGTGATACGGCTCAGGGCCCAGGCATCGAAGAAAAGTGGCGGGGTTAAAAGTTCCTGCGCCGGTTTCCAGGTCGTGTCCTACGTGGATGACGCACCCTTTTTTCTCCCAAAACTTTGTCAAACGGAAAATCAATTCCTGAAATGTAATCATAGTTTCTCATTGTACTCGAATCTTTAACCGGAGTCAATTCAGAGAAAAATTGTTTGAGACTATTCTTCTTTTTGTGGAAAATCATCCGAGTGTCGTATGGAAGAGATATGCCCAGATTAAAAATAATTATGTCCGTTCTCCTGCCAGTGACTTTCTTGGCAGCTGCCTCTCCTCCAGTTCCTCCAGCAGGCGTTGTCGATCGGCAGATTGAAGAAGAGTATGAAGTTAAAGAAGTCGAGCCTACGAAAGAGGTTCCTCTACTTGAATTTGATCTTCCTTCCGAGGAGTTGGATGTAGGCGATGAAAAAGTGACTATCTATTCCGTAGAAATAGGGGGCAATACTGCCATACGCGGGAGGGTGTTAAGGCGCCTTGTCAGGGATTATTTAGGCCATCCTCTTTCGATGAAAGAATTAAAAGAGATGTGCCGTCTCATCCAAAATAAATATGTGCGGGAAGGCTATTTTTTAACACGAGTCTATTTGCCTCCGCAAGAGATCAAGGATGGCACACTTAAAATAGAGGTGATCGAAGGTCGTTTGGGAAACGTATCGGTTGTCGGCAATAAGTTCTATAGTACAAAATTTATTGCGAGCTATTTTGATCGATACCATGGCAAGCCGATTCAGTATGATCAAATTTTACGAACTCTTTTTCTCTTGAGTGAAAACTCCGATTTGGAAGTGGGCGCTGTTTTTAAAAAAGGAGAGAAATTCGGAACGGCCGATTTGATTTTGCGCGTTTCGGATAAAAGGCCGCTTCATCTCACGCAAGATACCAACAACTATGGATCGGATCATACAACGCATCAGCGAACGGGAACTAGGCTCGATTATGGTAACTTGATCATGTATGGAGACGCTCTTACGTTGATTGAAGTGCTGGGATCGCCTGTTTCTCATTTAAACTTCACCGACGTTATTTATCATGCCCCTGTCAATACGATCGGTACGTCTCTTGATATTTCGTATCTGTGCGCTAATTTTAAAACAGATAAAGTGGATCACATCCGTTATGTGGGTAGATCGCACATTGGGGGGATTAAATTTAATCAGGCTTTGCAGCGCACAAGAATTTTTAGCACCGATTTTTTTACCTCGTTTGATGTGAAGCAGGTTCAGAACTTTGGCGGGGGAAAGCGAACTAGTTTTGATAAGCTAAGAGTATTAAGCGGCGGAATGAACATCGATTATATCGATCGTTTGAAGGGCCGCAATTTATTTAACTTTTCTTTTGGCTGGGGCATTCCGGGGATTTTTGGCGGATCGTCTGCGAAAAGCGACGACAGCAGCCGTGTAGGATCCGGCGGAGAATTTCTTAAAGGAAATTTGGGATGGAAAAGGCTTCAAGAGCTTCCTTACAACTGCTTTTTACTTTTCAATACCGCACTTCAGTTTAGCTTAGATAAGCTGCCGCTTCCCGAAGAGTTTTATATTGGAGGGATCGATACAGTCCGCGGCTATCCACTTGCAGAAGGGATTAGCGATTGCGGATATTACGGCACCGTGGAACTCCACGCGCCTCCACCTTTTCTTAGAGCGCATAAGGTTCCTTGGTCAAAAAAACAGACATGGGGAGAGTTTTTACAATTTGTCGGTTTTCTCGACATGGGCCAGACCTTCTCCCTTGGTACTGATATTTTACGTGAAAAAAATGATGACTCCGATCATACAAAGCTTGATGGCCGTGTGATGCTTATGTCGGTAGGTCCCGGGGTTCGCCTGCATGGACCCTGGAAGCTCGAATGGAGTTTTGATGTCGGTTTTCCGCTCACCGATAGACATCGTTCATCCAACACGATCACTTATTTTAGAGTTGCATGGAAAATTTTATAATCAGAAGTAGACTGCCCGTCGTCCTGCTACTTCTCACAGCGCCCTTTTGCCTTTCTGCGCTTCCTGGACAGCCTGAAGTTGTCAAGGGACAGTGCTCCTATGAGGTTTCAGGCAAGAGCGAAGTGGTCAAAGTCTCAGATAAAACCATTCTTGAATACTCGAAATTCAATATTGGCAAGCAGGAGAGTGTCAAGTATGAACAGCCCAGTTCTCGCTCAACTCTTTTGTGCCGTGTTAATGGGAAAAATGTTTCAAAGATTCGAGGTCAGTTAGAGGCGAACGGAAAACTTTTATTGATCAATCCCAATGGGATCATTTTCACTGAAACGGCCCAAGTCAATATTGGAACGCTCATTGCATCGACACTCGATCTTCAAAATGATGATTTTATGACTAATTCCTATAAGTTCTACAATGATTCTAGCAAGGGTGTTAAATCGATTATTAATCAGGGAAAAATTCAAGCAGATCAAAGTGTCGCCCTTATCGCTCCACATATTGTGAATCAAGGGACGATTATTGCAAAAACCGGGACGATTGCTCTTGTTGGGGGAGAGGCTCTCACTCTTTCTTTTGAGCCCGACGGTAAGATTCAGTTTGCTATAGATATCCCCATCACAAATGGATCTATAGAACAGATTGGGAATCTTAAGGCTACCGAAGTTTACATGCATCTGCCTATGGCTCAAAAGGCGATCCGAAGCGTGTTAAACGATACCGGAGTAATTGAGGCTGGCCATATCGATATAAAAGATGGAGTCATCTCTCTTAAAGCCGGCAGCTCAGCTGAGACGCAGCTCCTTTCTATCAAAGGCGATACCGTCCATATGGAGGAAGATTTAAAAATTCCTGGTGCTTTAGACATGCAAGCCAGCACAGTCATACAACACAAGAAAGTCATCGCCAAAGGCCCTGTCCATTATAAAGCTGATCAGATTTTTTTAGGGGATGATATCACAACAACTGGCGATATTTTGTTGGATGGTTCTACGACGCTCTTTAAAAGCGACTCAATCTCTTTGAATGCCAATAAATATAACAAAGGCAAGGTTCTTTTAACCTCAACGCTGGATGCTGACACCCCATCGCGGTCCCTTAAGATAAACAATGGAAAATCTCCGACTGAAATCAAAGGAGCCATTGGGCAAAAAGGACCTCTCAGGGAACTTGTAATCGATTCTGGAAAAATGATTTTACATGACAATATCGGAGGGATAAATCCAGGAATTACAGGACAGCTGGCCATCAAATCAGTTGAAGTCGAATTTAAGGGGTCTAAGATTTACACGGGCGAGCAGTTTTGGAATGTAGCTCCCATCCACTTAACACATGAAGGTGGCGTTGAGATCAAAACAGCGGGACGGCCTCTCTACTTTGGTCAGGATGCTCGTCTAGAGCTTGATTCTACGACAGCTCTTACGATTGCAACGCAAGGAGGGAAGTTAGATCTTCCACCGATCATATCGGACCGCCTTCAATCCATTACCATTTTATCAGGGCAAGGTCAGATATATCTCAAAGAAATTGGAAAGCAAGTGACCCGGCTTCATGTGGAAGGAAAAGATCTCTTTCTCTACGGCCATTTAGAAGCGGAAGAGATTTTTATGGAAGCAGATCATCATTTGCAGTACGATGCTTCTCAAGGAAAAGAAGTTATCTCCACTGCTATTCAATCTAGAGGCAATATCACATTGAATTCAAAACGAAGCATGGTCGGATCTTCGGAAAAGCCCTTGAACATCAACACCAAAGGGGAGCTCTTTGTCGGAGCAAAAACAGTCGCCTATTTAGAGGGGCTTTGTGCAGATCAAAATCCTCATGCATATCCAGCCAATCCTCCAACACGGACCTTTTTTAACGGGTATGAGTTTAATCATGCCTTTATGGAGGATCTGCTTGCAGAAGACGAAGCACTTTTAAAAACTCTAACGCCTGCGCTTGGCCAAAAAATCCCGACAGCTTTTATAGATGGCGCCGCAATCAAACCCCGCAAGGCCCCAATTTATTATGATACATCCGCCCATTGATGTTGTGATTCTCGGCGGAGGCGCAGCAGGGATTTTTGCAGCCCTTTCTGCAAAAGAAAAAAGGCCTGACTTATCTGTGACTTTGCTTGAAAAATCGGCAGTCTTCCTTTCAAAAGTACGGATTTCAGGAGGAGGGAGATGCAACGTTACACACGCCTGTTTTGACCCTCAAAAACTTATCCAAAATTACCCTAGAGGCGGAAAAGAGCTCTTGGGGCCTTTCCACCGATTTGGGCCTAAAGATACCATCGCCTGGTTTGAAAGCCGAGGGGTAAAGCTTAAAACAGAAGCCGATGGACGGATGTTCCCCATTACAGATAGCTCTCAAACGATCATCGACGCTTTATTAAATGAAGCGCAGCGTCTCGGTGTGAACTTTCAAATTCGGCAGCACATCATCTCTATTTTCAATTCCGAACAAGTTTTCCATATCCAATTTCGTGATGGAACTTCGCTGCTTGCAAAATCACTGATTCTAGCAACAGGAAGCAGCCCTGAAGGATATCGTCTTGCGGAGTCGCTCGGACACACTATCAAGCCGCCGGTGCCCTCTCTTTTTACATTCAATGTCCCTACATCGAGGCTTTCTGGACATTCAGGCGTTGCCGTTCAAAGCGCCACCGTCTCTCTCCCTGCAGTTTCCATGAAGCAAACAGGCCCTCTTCTGATCACTCATTTTGGATTTAGCGGACCTGCTGTTCTCAAACTTTCTGCCTGGGCAGCAAGAGAGCTAAACGGCCTTGAATATAAAACCACGATCCACATCAATTGGGGTCCCTCTCTTTCACTCGAAGAAATCAAAACAGAACTAAAAGTTTTTAAAGAAAAGCATTCATCCAAGAATGTCGGTCTTCAGCCCCTCTTTGATCTGCCGAAAAACCTTTGGAAAACCCTCTGTGGACCCATCGCAGATAAGCTTTTTGCACAACTGAGTAGGCAAGATCTCGAAGCACTTTCTCAAACCCTAAATAAAGACCCCTACCAAATGGATGGAAAAACAACGCACAAAGAAGAGTTTGTCACGTGCGGCGGAGTCACTTTAAAAGAGGTAGATTTTAAAACAATGCAAAGCAAAATCCTTCCTGGCTTATTCTTTGCTGGAGAGGTTTTAAACATTGATGGAGTAACTGGGGGATTTAATTTCCAAAATGCCTGGACAACAGGCTATCTAGCGGGTCACTCAGCTGGAGGTTGTTGCTGAATTACTATTGGGTATTCAACAGCTGGAATCTCATGCGGAGTTTCTGGATGATAATCTGCATCAACAAAGCCTTTATTAAGGGGTTGGTAGTCTCTTTGATCAGGCAATTGAAATTTCATCTCATCTGTGTAGAAACGAAGGTCATATCTAATTTTCTCAGCAAGCTGGCCTATTTCGGAATAGATTTGAGGAACTTTCTTTTGTTCTGTGCGATGCAGAAGCCAAGTATACCCATAAAGCATGGCTGTAAATAAAAGAGCTACCTTACCGGCCGTTTTCATCCATTGAACCCGCTTATAGAGGCCTGCAGAGAGTAGAGCACTACCGAAAACTCCAAAAATTCCACAGAATGCATAATTGGTCGCTTCTCTTTTTCTCATTCTATCTATTTCTACAACTTTCTCAGTCAGTGTAAAAATTTTTTCAGAGATCTTGAATAAGAGGTTGTCATTCTGACGTAAATTATTATGGTATTGATGTTTTAAAATATGCGCTGCAGACATATAAGCTTCTGAGATTTGCAATGCTTGGCCTGCAGCAGCCATCCGATGTCTTGTAAAGAAAGGAGCTAGTTTCGCTAGAACGATATTTTCGTAAACAGGTTTTTGAGGAGAGTAAGGCCTCAGATCTGCATCGTATAAATCAGAAGTAACAGCGGGATCTATTGAACGTCCTGCTTCGACTGCAATGGTCTCTACAAAGAGAGCCGCATTAGCTTTCTGTGTTAAATCAACTGGCGACATCATTTACCCCTAAAAATTGCAGATATTTTACCATATAGAGATGTTTAGAGATATAAATTAAAATTTTTTAATTAATGCTATGGTGCGAGATCGTCTCCATAGCTATAATAAAATCTTCTATCATTTACGGAGTCTATAATCAGGATTTTCACTCGTTTCTATGATGAAATGGGATTTATCAGCGCTTATTCCCAATGTCGTGTCAAATAAAGCAGGATTGGGTTTTTCCCCAAGTCTTCAAATCAAGGCTGAAATACCCTCGTCGTTTTTCAGAGAAACAAAAATCGCAAGTCTCTTGAATTTTGATGGTAAGATTAGGGGTGCAGTGGAGAAAAAAAATGGGGCTTTCATTAGATATGCGACTGGAAGAATCATGTTTTCACGGCACTCAATAGCTGTACTTGGAAGGCGTCCCTTAAGGAACTCTTTAGTAATTTCGGGGGTTAGGTCCGTCAGGAGCACCACGTGTTCAATCTCACAGAGTTCCTCGGACGATTTGTGACCGCCTTTTGCAAAGACAGTAGATAAGGAGACCGTTAGGAGCAGAAATAACAATTTTTTCATATCAACCCTCAATTTATTTTTTATACATGGCGATAAAGGATTCCACGGTTGCCATTAAAATTAAATAAAGAACTTAATCGATTGAATTTTTTCGTTAAGAATGTTAAAATTCTTCTCAAAATAGAGGTAGCGAATGGAATTTTTGCCCATTATTCCACAGGTTGGAAAGCATGCGATGGATAACTTACGTGAAACGATTCATGAAAATGAAGAGTTGAATAAGCAGGCCGATCATATTCGAATGATTATAATAAAATTTTTTAATTCTCAACTCTCGATTCCTCTTTGAAAAAAATCTATAATTTAACTGAAGCCGAGCTTACAGACTGGCTCAAAGAGCACAGAGAGAAGCCGTTTCATGCCAAGCAAATATTTGAATGGCTCTTTCAAAAAAAAGTAGAATCCTGGGATCAAATGTCGAATCTCTCCAAAGAGCTTCGCCAAAAACTATCTCAAGCGTTTCATCTTCATAGCCTCAAACTTAAAAAAGTCGTCGATTCATCCGATGGAGAAACCACCAAATTTCTTTGGGAATTGATCGATGGCAATCTCGTTGAATCGGTTTTGATACGGGCCCCTGATCGAAGAACTGTCTGCGTTTCATCTCAAGTCGGATGTCCGGCCAGATGCGCTTTTTGCGCTTCGGGCAAAAAAGGATTGATGAGAAATTTAGAGCCTGCAGAAATCTTAGAACAGATCATCTTGATTGACCATTACCTGTCGAAGGTAGGAGAAAAAGTCTGCCATATCGTCTTCATGGGCATGGGCGAGCCGTTTGAGAATTATGAGAGTGTTTTACGATCGATCAGGTGCATCATCGACCCAAAAGGATTGGGAATTTCTCAAAGAAAGGTAACAGTGTCAACTGTTGGAATTGTGGAGCAAATCGTTCGTTTTGCTGAAGAAGACTTAAGCGTTCATTTAGTGCTCTCACTCCACGCTCCGAATCAAGAGTTAAGAAAAAAGATTATTCCATACGCACGCAAATACTTGCTGCCGGACCTTTTGGATGCGATGCTCTATTTTGCACAAAAATCAGGACGAGACATTACGTATGAATACACGCTGATGGAAGGTCTCAACGATCAGCCTCAGCATGCAGAAGAGCTTGCAAAGCTTGTCAAAGGCCATCCTTGCACCGTTAATCTCATTCCATACAATCCGGTTGAAGGACTCCGTCTCAATCGACCTTCCAAAGAGTCAATTGAACAATTTAGAGAAATATTAATAGCCGCGAAAATTCCTACGACGTGGCGCTATACCAAGGGAAAAGATATCGCTGCGGCTTGCGGTCAGCTTGCTCTTGTCGAAAAAATGACTACAATTAATTCCTGACACTTTGTATACGTATTCTTCAGATGCGATTACCATTGGTTCTTACTTTTTTCCGTGTCGTGATGAGTCCACTGTTTGTGGCGCTCTACTTATTTTCAGATAGTTGGGGTGTGTCCGGGGCTGTCCTTCCGTATCTTTTGCTGATCATTGTAGCCTTATGCGAGCTCACCGATATTTTCGATGGGTTCTTCGCACGCAAAAGAAATCAAGTCACAAGCCTTGGCAAAGTCCTCGATCCGATGGCCGATAGCTTTTTCCGCCTTTCAGTGTTCTTTGCTTTTACGCAAGGAGATCTCCAGCTCCCTCTCATGATCGTGCTCGTCTTTTTTTGGAGAGACTCTCTTGTCAATACATTGCGCTCGCTGTGCGCCTTGCAGGGGATACCGCTTGCAGCACGAGCTAGCGGCAAGATCAAAGCTGTTGTCCAGGCAATTGTGACATTTTTTATTTTAATTCTAATGATTCCTTACACAAATGGATGCCTTTCCCTAGAATCGTTTCAACAAATGAGCTATATGGCTGCTGGCCTTGCTGCTGCCTACACGCTCTATTCCGGCTGTGAATACCTTTTTGTCCACCGCCAAATGATCAAAAAAGCTTTTAAGGTTTAAGAATTTCCAATTGATTTTTTTCATGCACGCTTGATAAAATATTTGCATGAATATTACTTTCATTCAAAATCCGTTGTATGTTGTAGATTTTAGCCGATATCAATCTGATAAATCCTCAGAGCCTTCGACAGTCCAAGGTATTGCTTATAGATCTCTTAAACTTGTTGCCCTATTGTTTAAAGCGTTTGGAGAAGCGCTTTTTATCACGCTCAGCTACTCAGGTGCTTCATTCAAGCAAATTGTTCTCGGATACTATGGTAAGGAGTTTAAGTTTCCGGCAAACGGTTATTTAGTTATTTTCAAAGCAGCCTTTTGGGTTTTGAGTTTGGGGTGGTGTGTAGTCACAACAACGCTTCGCCTGTTCATCCATAAAGCCTACCCTCAATCCCACGAGTTTTTAAGCAAGTATTCAAATGAAATTAATGTTGCACATATTCGAACGCAAGAACTCAGTATCGATGTCAGCAATGTGGATGCAAGCGTGAAAGTGGACGATTTGCTTCAGATTTATGAGGGCATCAACTTTGATAATCGACAGGTACCTGGTTATATGTCTTCCTCGAGCAGGAAAGAAGGAGATAAGACATATACAAAAGACGAACTACGAGAAAGCCTAGCGATATTTATCGGTAATGTGAACCAAAGGGTTGCCTTTTTAGGAACGCCGTCTGCTCACGACACGCCGCGGCTCCATGCTTTTTATCAGCAAATTGAGGATGCCGTTCGTTTTTCAATCCATGAAAGCAATCAACGTATTGCAGATTTTAAAAATACGCATGGTGATGGGCCTTATAAAGGTGAGAGCCTAAAACGATATAACGATTTGCTTGAAGATAGAGCACGCATTGCAATTGATTTAGCGATTGCCGGAAAACATTGCGGCGCTCGTTATATGGGCGAAGCCATGGATGTTTACCAAATTTTTCGTGGCGACACCGCAATCCAAGGAGAAACGCTAGAAGATCACCTTGTTGAAGTTCTGGCCCGTAAAAGATTAACCATTGCTAAAGAAGAGATACAGACAAACCTAGGTGCCAGTACACATAGCTATGCTAACTACATGTCCAATCTGGGTCAAATACTGGCACTACCTGGCACGAAAAACATCATTGAACAATTGAGTACTTCGTTTGATAGATCTAAATTTCTTGCATCGTTTTTTGAAAAATACACAGTCGATTGCATCATTGACACAGTGCAAGACGAAGTGAAGCGTTCGCAAAGCTTTCGAGAAAAAATCACCGATTGGATCATGGACCAGGTTGGAGAATGGGATCTTGAGGGAAGGCAGCAAGCATTACAAGAACGCATGGGTAAGGTTCAACCTATATTAGGAAAAGAGGTGGATTCTGGTCTTGCAAACGATCTGCAGCTGTTAATTAATTTGAGTTCTCATTTAAGAGAAAACCAAATAAAACTTCCTAGTTATGAACATGGTTGGGACGATTTTGTTCAAGAGCTGCTTAATCTGAAACAAGCGAAAAAGTGGATTAATGCTGATCCAGCAAGAGGTGGGCATCAAAAAGTGAGATACAGAGTATTGTCAAGCTGCTCACAAGCAAATCTGGGCGAAAATTTATTTCAGCTTATGGAGAGTGTGATTGTTAATGGTCAAGTTAATGTTAGCTGGAAAGAAGCTTGTAGCCAGAGAGACAAGATCCTTCGAATAAGCAACGTGTTACGAGGGACAGATCCTAGCGTGATAGAACGTAACTTCGGTGATCTGGGGCCCGTTATTTTGAATCAAATAGATCAAGAATGGCGTGTGAACTTTTTAGAGAGATTTGAACTAACTGATGATGAAGATCCAAAAAAATCCCCTATTTTAGTCGAAGGTCTATCTAAAGAGCTTATGGAGTGGCTATTGGTTTCCCAAGGTGTATTGTTAGCGCAAGAGGTACAGTAGAAATGGGAGTCATGTTTACAACAATTCAAAGGACTTGTGGAGAAAATGTCGCGCTTAGTAAGTGGGTTCAATCTGCTTTAGACAGCAACTCTGTTCTTAATGATGTCGAGCAGCAAGCAAAAGGTTTGCTTCAAGAAGCTCAAAGCTTACATGTTTCTACTAGCAGCAAAAGATATCGGTTTGAGCAAATAACTAATAGGGAAGAGTTATTGACCCTTTTGTTCGAGCGCAGCTTTAAGGATAATTCTAGCGAGATCACACAAGAGGCACAAAACCTTCATCCACAAGGCTCTACTTTTTATCCTAGAGGGAAAAGTATTTGCTGGATTCATATTCCCAACGGAACTGCGTTATTTTTTGGAAATATCGTTGTACAACTGGTTGTGACAGCAGTTAGCATGTACTTCTTTTATAAAACGGGGAACAAAGCTTACCATCAGACAGTCCATTTTTGTTCTGCAAGAGCTCTACCCTTTATTATCAATAACACCTCTCTAAAAATCATCCGAGCTGGAAATGTTCTTTTAAAAGGAAGAGATTGGGTTCAAGCTAATAAATTTAAAATTTTAATATGTGGATATATAGGGAAATTTATCGTTTCATTGGGACCAGAAATCCCTTATGTTACAACGCTTATAAAATCCATTTCTATTTATGATATTTTTTTTGGATCTCCAGCAACCCTTTTTAGCTTTATGTGGGATCAATCTTTTGCGATGCTTCGATTTGTCCCGTCTCAATGTAGCCAGGTCAGTCTTTTTTTTAGAGATGTTGCTCAAAGAAATGAAGAAGAAAGATTCGCTGTTTGCAGACAAAAATCTTTAGAGATTTGGAAGACCATTATATTGACTAACACTCCTTCAGGTGAATAATAAATTTTTCATTATCAGTAGCGTGCAAGCTATTGATTTAAAATGAGTCAGTCGAGTATCTTGGTCGGCTTACGTATTGGGGTGTAGCCAAGTGGTAAGGCAGTGGTTTTTGGTACCACCATTCGAGGGTTCGAATCCTTCCACCCCAACATTTAGAGGCAGTTGCCTCTATAAAATTAGGATTTTTCAATGCCGAAACTGACGTCGTGCATACTATTTAGTGGGAGCTCCCATCCGGAGCTTGCAGGTAAAATTAGTAAGCAGGGCGGCATTCAGCAGGGGAAAGTCCGGATTGAGACATTTCCAGATGGCGAGATAGGCGTTCGAATTTTAGAGAATGTCCATGGTAAAGATGTTTTCGTTTTGCAGACGATCGCACAGCATCCTAACCTCTATCTCATGGAATTGTTCATCATGATTGATGCTTTGAAGCGAGCCGGAGCGCGCTCTGTAGCAGCTGTCATGCCCTACTTTGGGTATGCCCGCCAAGACAGACGTGTGAAAGAAGGAGATCCGATCTCTGCAAAGCTCATCGCACAGCTGCTGGAGTCCGCAGGGGCTTCAAAGGTGCTGACGATGGATCTGCATTCACCGCAGGTCGAAGGGTTTTTTAACATCCCGCTGATTCATCTCTCGGGAGATTCTCTTTTAACAGAGGAGATCCGAAAAGAGGGATGGGATAAAAGCGTGATGGTAGCACCCGACATCGGTAGCATTTGGCGTGCGAGAGAGCTTGCAAAAGATCTTAAAACCTCTGACGGTATTGTCGATAAGCGTCGCATGAGTGCAAAACGGGTTGAAAGTCATGCCCTTACAGGGGATGTCAAAGGCCAAAACGTAGTTTTGGTCGATGATTTGATTTCAACCGGTCAAACGATGTTGACAGCGGCGCGTGTGTGCAAAAGCTGCGGAGCGAAAAAGATTTTTGCAGCCGCCACCCACGGTCTCTTTGTCAACGGAGCGTTTGAAGAGAGTGCGATTGAAAAGATGATTTTAACAGATACGGTTCCTTCTCGGATCAAATCCAAGAAGGTGAAAATTGTTTCTGTAGCTCCTCTTTTTGCTCGCGCTATCACCGAGTCCATCTAGAAATATCTCATTATTTTACAAACCGAACGGGAGTATGCTATGAAATTGACTGTTCAGGTGCGCGCTTCAACAAAAAAAAGCGACACCAAGCAGATTCGACGAGAAGGAAAGATCCCAGCGATTCTTTACTCAAAAGGTCAACAGAATCTTCAGTTGATTTTGAGTAGTGATGAAATGGGAGCTATTTTAAGACAAATGAAACCGGGCCACCTAGGGACCACAGTGTTTCATTTGAAGCTAGATGGCAAAGAAAGACGTGCCATCATTAAGGATATTCAATATCAATTAACGACCTATCATGTCTCGCACATTGATTTCGAAGAGCTCTTCGAAGACGTGCCTGTGAGCGTGAAAGTGCCGATTCAATGCATCGGTATTGCCGAGTGCGTAGGAGTGAAGCTGGGAGGCTTTTTAAGACAAATCATCCGCCACGTGCGTGTTGAGTGTCTGCCAAAGCATATCCCTTCTAACTTTTTAGTTGATGTGCAAGATCTTGGGATCAAGCAATCGAAGAAACTGTCCGACATATCAATTCCTCAAGGAGTGAAACCCCTTGCTAAAATGGATGAAGTCGTTGTTGTCGTTTCAAAACGCAGCAACTAAAGAGTATTTAATTGTGGGACTAGGAAATCCTGGTAAAGCTTATGAAAAGACCCGGCATAACGTTGGATTCCGTGCGGCACAGCATTTTGCCAAAAGGCATGCAATGACGTTTAAGAAAGCGGAGAAGATGTCGGCAGAGGTCGCAAGAGGCCGTGTAGGCGGGGAAGCAGTACGAATCGTCCTGCCGCTAACCTATATGAATAGCAGCGGAGAAGCTGTTTTGCGAGCGATGAAGGCTTTTAAAGTGCCCTCTGAGAGGACTTTTGTGATCGTCGATGATATTGCATTTCCTGTAGGGGAGATGCGCCTTAAAGAAGAAGGCAGCCATGGCGGACACAATGGTCTAAGAAGCATCGAAGAGCATCTTGGATCGCGAGATTTTCCTCGGCTGCGCATAGG
This sequence comes from Rhabdochlamydiaceae bacterium, assembly GCA_017994195.1. Lineage (GTDB taxonomy): Bacteria > Chlamydiota > Chlamydiia > Chlamydiales > Rhabdochlamydiaceae > PALSA-1444. Next base: position 6,602 of record JAGOLG010000001.1, on the reverse strand, counting down.
TGTAGGGCATCCTCAAGGTGGAGATTTAGCAGATTTTGTGCTGTCGCCCTTTGAAAAGGAAGATGAAAAAAAGTTACCGGAAGTTTTTAACCACGCCGCAGATGTTTTGGACTGCTGGATCCTGCAAGGGATGCAAAAAGCCATGACGCTTGCGAATACAAAAAAGAGTTAATTTTAAGGAGTCATTAGAAATGGCGAAAAACCAGAATAAAGGGCATCTCTACGAAGGGATGTACATTTTATCAACCGCTTTAACAGACGATGCTTGTCAAAAACTCATCGATAAGATGAAAAACAACATCACTGAAAAAGGGGGAGAAATACATAAAATTTTTGATCAAGGACGCAAGAAGCTTGCGTACGAAATCAACAAAAAAAGAGAAGGACATTATTTTCTGTTCTACTTTTCTGTCCCAACTGAGGCGATGGAAAAACTATGGAGAGAGTACCGTCTGACAGAAGATATCCTTCGTTTTATGACAACACGGACCCCAAAAGTCCCAGAAAAAATTGAATTTCAACCTTTACCAGAGTAAGAAATATGGAATCCCCTTTTGCCCCAAAGAAAAAACGGAGCTGTCCGTTTACTGCAGCGGGAGTTAAGCACATCGACTACAAAGATCTCGAGACGCTTTACCGCTTCATCACCGAACGAGGTAAAATCATTCCTCGCCGGATTACTGGTGTTTCTGCATGTTATCAGCGGAAGCTAGTGCAAGCGATCAAACAAGCACGTTACATGGCGCTTGTGCCATTCGTGTCTGAAGGTTAAGAGGTCATACGATGAAACAACAATACTTACTTATCTCAGATGTCGAAGATATCGGCCGCAGCGGCGAAGTGATTTCTGTAAAATCAGGTTTTGCAAGAAACTTCCTTCTCCCTCAGCAAAAAGCAGTTCCTGCAAGCGTGCATACGCTCCGCATGCAAGAGCGCCTTAAAGCAGAACGTGCAAAACAAGCAGATGTCGATCGCAAAGAAGCAGAAGAGCTCTCAGCTAAACTCCAAGGCCTTACTCTCACAACGATTGTTAAAGTCGATCAGGAAGGTAACATGTACGGTTCTGTAGGATATGCCGACATTATAGAACTCTTTGCTAAAGAAGGGCTTCAAATGGACCGCCGCAATATCGGCCTTAATAAGCCGATTAAAACAACTGGCGCACACACCATGACCCTGAAACTCAAAGAGGGTGTCACTAGCTCTTACACACTCAATGTTGTAGGCGAAGAGGCCCAACCGCATAAAGCTTAAATTAGACAAGCCCTCGAAAGAGGGCTGGCTTTTTTTGGCACCAGTTCTATAGAATGTTCTCCTCAAATAAAGGAGAAAACATGAAAAAGAAGTTATTATTGCTCGCATTGAGCCTGGGACTTGCAGGATGCGCAAGTTACGATTCGCAGCCGTTGTCTAGTTTGACTCTAGAAACCGCCCTCTCTTCACATGGGAAGGGAGAAGTTGTAGCTGTCGCCAAAACTTTTGACAAATCAGAATGTAAAAGATATCTCGATCGGGATGTGATTGCCGAAGGTTATCAACCCGTTCAACTCTTCATTCAAAACGATACAGATAAAAGTTATTATTTTTCTTTAAATCGCATGAGCCTGCCTTTTGCCAGATCCGAAGAAGTTGCTGAAAAGGTTCATACTTCAACCGTTGGAAGAGCTGTTGGATATGGCGCTGCAGCCTTAGTGATTTGGCCTTTTGCCATTCCAGCAATTGTTGATGGTGTAAAATCTGCTAAAGCTAACGAAAACCTTGACGTCGATTTTTCAATGAAAACAGCACGTGATCAAACAATTGTTCCTCATTCACATCTGAATAAAATTATTTTCGTACCATCAGGGCAGTATCAATCGCAGTTTACAGTCACGTTGATCGATCAACAAACTAATGAACCAAAGATCTTAAATTTATCAGCAAATTAATTTCTAATTTTTTCAGATTATTTAGACGTAAAGTCATTTTATATCCCCGAGGTGAACATCATCACCTCGAGGATATTTTTAACCGTGTCAACATGGAGTATTTTGACGGAAAACTAAATCTTAAAATTTCTTGGTTCAACCGTCGACAATCCCTGGCTCCCAGAAGAATAGTTTTAGGATCCTACCATTTTAAATCCGAGCTCATTCGCATCAATCGATACCTTGATGCGCCGCATATCCCTGACTATTTTGTTGCCTACATTGTCTACCATGAAGCTCTTCATCATGTGTTTCCGCCTGTGAGAGGGAAGAGGGGAAAACGAAGCATCCACCACCCCAAGTTCAAAGAGCATGAAAAAAAATTTAAACACTATGATCTGGTCCGAGAATTTCGGAAGGAAATTCGAAAAAAGATATTCTCAATCTGAATTTTATATTGAAAATTTTAACAATTTGAATTGTTTTGATATGCTATAATTAGTCGAAAGATAGAGCGAATCTATCTGAGATTTATTAAAATAATTTTATACGCTATTTTTCTAGACGTAATTGGTTATAAAATAGCTTCCAGCTTACATAAAAATAGAGGATATTCAGATGACTTCCAGAGCCGACAATATTAGGGGTGAAAGAGTAAGAATTGCTGAAGAGTTTAATTTAAGGATAGAGGGTCAAGAAACAACTATACAAGAACGTACGAGTGGAGTATTTCAAGCGACAGTCCCATCTGACATGGAACTGTCATCACCAGTAAAAATTGAAAACATCCTACAAGTAGTTAATAAAAAGACTTCTGACAAATCTGACGATCAAATTGTCGACGAAGTCATATTTAATTCTCAAGCAGAGAGATTAAAAAAGATTACAGATCTAACAGGTCCACAACAAAAAACTTTAAAAAAAGTTGAAATAGAATTAGACGCTTTACGCCAACCCGCAGAGCATTTAGCGGCCATCATTTCAGAAGAAGCACAATTATTTGAAGAGAGTTTGCTCGAAAAAAGTGATAGTTCTATGTCAATAGACATATCATTTGATGCAGAAACCTTGACAAGTGAAGACGTTTCAGCTGCTCAAACATCACGCGATGAAAAGAGGCAGCAGTTATCAAAGGAGTATCAAGAAACACTACAGATATTGAATCAGAAGGTGAATGAGATTATTGCTTTAGCCAACACCGGAGAACAAGTACTGAACAAAGATCATTTTTCTGGTTGGTACTCATTACAAAACGTAGAATCAATGAATCCAGAATTGGCCCAATATCATCTGCCAATGATAAAAGAACAAGTACTTAATCGAATGTATAATTGCTTTCGTTATCTAGCTGCTGTTAGAAATTTTATTGAGAAAAAGAAAATAGATATCTTAAAAGAATTCTATAAAACTGATGAGCCGGTGAATTTAGAAAGTGTACAATTTACATTAAAACTTGGTTCATTCGAGACCCATAACCAAGGCAAAGTGGCAAGTGAAGTAACCTTTTTTCAAAATGATCGCATTCTTTTCAAAGTTTTCTTTAAACCACGAAGTGCAAAAATTGATGCTACCATCATTGCCCTATTTGACGCCTTAAATAAACTTACTGAAAAATCTTTAAATATTCTACTTCCTGTGTTTAAAATTATTGCTTATGAAACAGATGATTGTAGTTTTTGGGAATTCATTGACGGACGTCATCCCGAACACACAACGAATATAGAAATAGAAAAGATGGATATTCCAGAAGATAAAAAACAAAAAATGCGCGATTCATTACTACGTTTAGAAAGTATCTGTAAAAAATTAAATGTTAGTGATCTGCATAAAGAAAATGTTCTTGTTGTGTCTGACAACCGATATAATTCACCTATAGTACCCATTGATTTGGAAAGCATTCAACCCGGATCTGATACTGGCCTTTATGAATCCCATTCTCCTTTGTATCCAGAGCTAAGTTTTCAAGAAAAAGCCTGTTTATCAAGTTTTAGCTTAAGTGACAGTGAATTTAGAGTTGTCCCAATCGCAACAGGTACATTTGACGGTGCTCTTTCTAATCCAATTCAATTTGCTGAAATCTCATCGCTTTTACTGCAAGCTTGTGACAGCTTGAGCTATGAGATTCAACTACCACTCGCTGATATTAAGGTTTTGATTTTAACCGATTTTCTAAGGCATGACGTGCCTTATTTCACAGAAGAAAAGAGTCAATTGTATTTAGGAAATTCTGGTCAAAGAGTACACTTAGGTCGAAAAAAGGAGATTGTATGACTGCTATCATCCCAATAAATAAGATGAATTTCAGCTATGCTGCTAAAGCTATTGAAGAGGAAATAGTGAGAAATGTTAAGGAGAAAGCAAACAAACTCTGCCTGGACGGAAAAGTCAAGGGAATGGAACCTTTCACAGCTATTAGGCTTGCTCAGCAGGCCTACAAAGAGTTTCAAAATAAATTGTCAGAGCAATTTTTAGAGGAGTATACACCATTTATAGGCTTAGTGAAAACGTCTGAAGCATCTTACTTTAATACTAAGCTGCGATTTGAACTTGAGGCATTGTTAGTGGGGGAAAAACCACCACTATCAGAAAGACAAATCACAAATGAAAACACTGCTAGTATTTGTTAAAAAAGATCTTTCATAACAAGAGTAAGACTTGCACAGATTGAAGAACATCCTAAATAAATAGAAGAGATGGTTACTCTTGAAGCGCTCTTGAAAATCTGGATTATTACGAAGACATCACTCAACTTTAGAATTGATGCAAATTCGAAAAAATCTATTCGGATAAACCACGCTTTTGTGATAATCTTCTCCTCCTATGGATCAAAAAAACATCATCGTTACAGGGGCTGCAGGGCTCATAGGTTCCGGGATTGTTCGGTACCTAAACGACCGGGGCCACACATCTAATCTTATTTTAGTCGACCAGTTTGATCATCCTGCAAAAGTTAAAAACCTTCGAGATAAACACTACCGAGAGATGATACCGATTCAAAAGCTGCACTCCTGGCTAGAGGGACGCGGCAGTGAAATCAGTGCGATCTTTCATCTAGGAGCCTGCTCGGATACTTTAGAGCAAAACGAATCGTTCTTAAAAGAAAACAACACACTCTATACCCAAAAACTTGCTGAATATTCTCTGAAGCATGGAATTCGATTTATCTATGCATCGTCTGCAGCAACCTATGGAGATGGCACAAAGGGATTTTCAGACAGCCATGAGCTTTTAGAAGAGCTGCAGCCCCTGAATCTTTATGGTAAATCTAAACACTTATTTGACTTATGGGCCCTTCGCGAAGGTGTGCTGAGTCAGCTAGTCGGCCTCAAATATTTTAACGTGTTTGGCCCGAATGAATCCCATAAAGGCCGTATGGCCTCCATGGTTTTTAAAATGGTTCCTGTGATCCAAAAAGAAGGTGTCATCCGTCTTTTTAAATCAACCGAGCCTGAGCGATTTGCAGACGGAGGACAGTGCCGAGATTTCATTTACATCAAAGACGCCGTTCAGATGACTTGTGATTTTTTAGATAATACACGGGGTGGAATTTTTAATATTGGAATGGGGAGGCCCACTACTTGGAATGAACTGGCGACCGCTGTTTTTAAGGCCTTGAATAAACCAGTTCTAATTGAGTATATTGAAATGCCAAGAGATTTAGCATCGCAATATCAAAATTACACGTGTGCCGAAATGAATAAATACGGACTACCCCTTCAACTTGGATTTACCATTGACACAGCAGTCGATGATTATGTAAACAATTATTTAAACCCGAACGTTGCATGGTAAAATTAAGCCGCATTTTTAGTCGTTTGAATCCTGTTCGCGTCGCTGTCATCGGCGACTTCATGTATGACACCTATACGACTGGAAAAGTACGGAGGATTTCACCAGAAGCCCCCGTTCCCGTGCTCGATGTACTGAAGCAAGAGGGTCGCCCCGGCGGAGCAGGAAACGTCGTTCTCAATTTAATTTCTCTAGGAGCTCAAGTCGTTGCTATCGGCCGTGTGGGCGCAGATATCGCAGGGGAGAGCATCGTTAAATCGCTTGCAGCTGAAGGCGTCAATGTCGATGGTCTTATCGTTCAAACTCCCTACCAAACCCCTGTAAAGAATCGCTTGATTGCAGATGCGCAGCAAGTGATCCGAGTCGATTTTGAAGCTATTACCTCCATCCCAGAAAATGTTGAACAAACCGTCGTTGAAAGGCTTCCTCTTCTCTTAGATGGAATCGATATTTTAGCCATTTCTGATTATGGCAAAGGGTTTCTCTCACCCTCGCTTCTCATGGCAGTCATTGACATGGCTAAAGCCCGCAATATTCCCGTCATTGTTGACCCTAAAGGAGACGACTTTACAAGATACCAAGGCGCCACCGTTCTCAAACCTAATTTGCAAGAAGCCTACGCTGCTGCAAAAATGTCCCATACCGCATCTTTAGAGCATGTTGCAGAGACTCTTTTTAAAAAGGTAAGCATCGATCTGCTCATGATTACAAGGTCCGAAGCCGGCATCTCACTCTTCACCCGGCAAGGACAGCGGCTCGATTTCCCCGTCCGTTCTAAAGAAGTCAAAGATGTCACAGGCGCCGGTGATACCGTGCTTGCCATGGTGAGTGTTGCATTAGGAAATAAGCTTGAAGTAGCCGATGCTGCGCAGCTTGCCAAGATTACCGCAGGAATTGCTATTGAGA
>JAGOLG010000098.1 GCA_017994195.1 Rhabdochlamydiaceae bacterium | reverse complement strand
AACAAGCAGAAACACTCGTGTTGGAACAGGCGCCGCATATACCTTTACCTATATCCACGAAAAGCAAAATGCAGGCCATAGCCGCATCAATCAAGAATATCTCTTTCTCTACACCATGTGGGATAACAGCCGCTGGTACGTAGATACTGCTCTTATGGCAGGATTTTTCCAAATCGACAACGTCCGCAAAATCCACATGACAGGTTTTGAGTCCCAGTCAAAATCCCATCCAAAAGGCTGTCAGCTAGCACCTCACTTAGAATTCGGATACGATTTCAACTCAAAGTCCCGCAAACTGACAACCGAACCCTTTGTCATGTTGGACTGGGTCAGTAACTGGCAAGGGCGCTATAAAGAACATGGGGGCGCACCTTTCAACGCAGGCCAAAAACGGCACTATTCTTCCTTCTTACGCTCAGAAACCGGCGTACGCGTTTATGAAACCTTCCGCTACGACAACTGGAACTTTATCATGGAAGAGAAAGTCAGCTACGTGAACAAAAAACCGTTCAAAGTGGGCAAAGTCAATGCGTTCCTCGTGGGTGCTCCTGGTTCTTTCACCGTTGAAACTCTTACGACCACTCAGAATTTAGGAGTCGCCGAACTCGAGTTTATCTTCCAGCCTCATAAACGTAGATATCCAACAACATCCCTTGCATACCAAGGAGAGTTTGGTTCGATGTACCAATCTCATTTAGTTTCTTTAGAACTCAATTGGAATTTCTAGCGAAAAATCATCATGAGGCCAACACCCACAAGAGAAACTGCAAAGATCTTCTTCAGATGGTCTGTATGCAGTTTGTGAGAAAGGCGCGCGCCAAATGGCGCTGCAACAAATGTCGTTATTGCTAAAACGATAAAAGCCGGAATGTAAATGAAACCAATCGTCATTTCATAAAACGTCTGGCCCAGCCCTAAGAATAGGTATCCCATTGCTCCAAGAAAGGAGATAATAAAGCCCGTGACTGTTGATGTTGCAACAGATGATTTCAGAGGGATTTTTAGTTTTACAAAAAGGGGAACCGTCATTGTTCCACCACCGATTCCTAAAATATTAGAAATAGCTCCCACTCCAAATCCAAGACCGTTAAGCAGGGGAGTGCTGGGTAGATGTGGACTACCCAAATCAGGAAGCTTTTGGTGGAAGTAAAAATAGACACCCAAAGTAGTTGCAAAACACCCAAAAATCAGCTGCAAAATTGTACTAGGCAAAAGATGGCCGAGATAAGCACCGATAAGGCATCCTAAAATAAGACCGGGGAGCATGCGCTCTACCAGCTTCCAGTTAATGGTTCCACTTCCATGATGGGCGATGATGGAAGAGATCGCATTAAAAACCATCGCTGCAAGAGAGGTGCCGATCGCAAGCTGAACTAAGTTAACACTTGGAAACCCATAGAACTTAAAAAGAAACACAAGACAGGGGACCGTAATGATCCCGCCGCTGATCCCTAAAAGGCCGCCCAGAAGCCCTGCGCCCAGACCAATCACTAAACATATCACTAACATCAATGTCATTTGACTCTGCATAAATCATTGAATTGATTAATCTCAAGAAAAGTATGCCATCGCCCGAGTTTGAGAAATTTTATCAGACGTTGAAATCGCAGGTCTTACCCAGCGAGATGACCATCGAAGAGGTCCGCGCTTATTTTACCAAGATGATGGAGCCTTATACTGCCTCTAAAGACATCGCATTTGCCCCCATTTTTTTTAGCAATTTTCAAGGCGTCTGGGTTAAACCTCCTAAAATCACGACCCAAAAGATCCTTCTTTTTTTTCATGGCGGCGCATACACAACCGGCTCTTGGCAAACCCATCAAGATGTTCTCGGACGGATTGCCAAAAGCGGGGAGTGCGCCGTCTGCGCAATCAACTATCGGCTTGCCCCAGAAAACCCTTTTCCAGCTGCCCTTGAAGATGCCTTAGAAGCCTATCTTACCCTCATAGGCCAAGGCCACACCCTTCTCGTCGGAGGCTCATCTGCAGGAGGTGGCCTTGCCATTGCACTCATGTTAAAGCTTAAAGAGATGAATCAAAAACTCCCAGAAGCAGCCATCTTACTCTGCCCCTGGGTAGATCTTGCCATGAAAGGCCCCTCGCTATTTACCAATGAGGGGAAAGACATTATTAGCCGTTCTAGAGTCAAAAAAGCCTCCCAGATCTATCTTGACAGCCATGATCCCAAAGACCCGCTCGTCTCTCCGCTCTATGGCGATCTTAAAGGCCTTCCGCCCCTCCTAATCCAGGCCGGTACCATTGAAATCCTCTGGAGTGAAATCGAGACCCTTGTTCATAAGGCTCGCGAGGTCCAGGTCGACGTTACTTTCCAGCCGCACAATGGTATGTTCCATACATGGCAGCTCTTTGCCTCGCAAATCCCTGAGGGCCAGCAGGCTATAGAAGAGATAGGAAGGTTTATTAAAACCCACTGAATATTTTTTAAATACTTAAGCCTGAATAGGCTATAAGTTCGATGTATTTCCTAGTAAATAGTTGGTTCTAAGTCACATAGTAATGTTAATATTCTGTTAACATATTGAGTAATAATAAACATTTTAATGTATAATGATTGTAGAGGTAAATATGGCACACAATAATAATATTAATTCAGTAAGACCAACAAATAACCAGGTTACAGCTGCTAGAAACCAAGTTGTTGAAAATAAAGACAGCTGGACGGGTGTTAATGGAAGAATTTGGAGACACACTATTGGTCGTGTTTCTAACTTGGCCAGAATCCCAATCAACATCTGGGGTATGTTATTTCAGGGAGGAAAGGCTCTAGTAAAAACTGTTCTTTTGCCTGTAACATATGCAGGGCTAAGTCTGTACTCTTTAGGTACTAAAATTAATGCACGTATAAACAAAAAAGAAAACTATTTTAGTGTCTCGAATTATAAAGGTTCAATGTCAGCAAAAGGCATTAGCTTAGATCTAATAGGATTAACACGACTTGGTAAAAACGCTGGTATTTGTTTTTTAAATGTAATTGTTGCACCTAAAAGAAAGTCTGCTGATTTTCTGACAGGAGTTAAAGGAATAGGCCTGGTGACAATACTAGATGGTACACACATCTTAGCCGATACTCTTGCTCGTCAAGGGAGAGATGCATCTCTTTCCACTGTCTGGGACTACACTATGAACCCTGAGAAAAACATAACCATCCACAAATAACGTCTGATAATGGATCTTATGTTAGATCCACGGGAATGAATAAAGGCTCTAACCAGCAATGGTTAGGGCCTTTGTCTTATAGAAGATCACTTTACTAAACTCTTACTTTTCAAAAATGCATGAGCAACGTCTTTCGTCTTTAACCCCTCGAATTCGATTTTCACATTGATTTCACGCATTTCTTCCTCAGAAATTTGTCCTTCAAGTTTAGCGAGTGCAATTCTGATTTCTGGGTATCTTTTTAATATATCTTGATGAACAAGAGCCCCTGCTTCATACGGAGGAAAAAGGCTTCGATTATCTTTTAAAATCTTTAGTTCGTTAATTTGAACTTGGGCCTCAGTTCGGCTGGCAATAACTATATCAACTACGTTTAGGTCTAGAGAGCGAAACATGATTCCTCTGTTCATACCTTTGACTTTTTTAAAGCGCAAATTATATTTGTCGCAGAGACTTCGATATCCATCTGGGCGGTCAAGACATTCAAAGTCGCATCCTAAAGTCATCTCATGAGAAACTTCCGCTAAATCTTGTAGGGTTTCGAGCTTATACTTTTCAGCGATTTCTTTTTTAACCGCCAATTCATACCCGCTATTAAAACCAAATAGATTGGTTAATTCAAGGGAATCACTTTTAAGGGCTTTTTTTATTCGATTCATTGGGGTTTCAGTGGAGGCTGTTTTTTCTGGATACAAATTATATAAAATTGTAGCTGTATACTCAGGATAAATATGAATTTCTTTATCTAGAAGCCCTTTGATCGCTATGCTAGACCCTCCTAAATTCACCTTGCGGTTCACCTTGATATCGGTTTCTTCCTCAATGATATCGGCCATCATGTGGGCTAGAACAATACTTTCTGTAAAGTCTTTTGAACCGATGGTAATCATGTTTTCATGTTTTGTAGGAACTGATGGCTTGAAAGTCAATCGGACTAAGACGACTGCCAAGCATATCGACAGGGCAAAGATAGTAATTTTCTTTATGGTCATAGCGGTCTCTCTTTTAATTATTCAGCCTTTCGAGGCTAATTTTTTTTCAAAAAAACCGAGTATACTATCAATGAAAATAGCCAACAATGCAGTCGGAATTGCGCCAATCAAGACCAAGACATCAATATTTCTTGAAATTCCAATAAAAATAAAATCTCCAAGTCCACCTGCTCCAATAAATGCAGCAATTGTTGCTGTCCCTATATTGATAACCACAGCAGTTCTAATACCCGCAATGATTGTTGGCAGGGCCAGAGGCATTTCGACTTTAAATAAAATCTGCCCTCCTGTTAAGCCCATTCCTTTAGCAGCATCAATAATTGATTTATCCACTGCTAATATACCAGTAAAAGTATTGCGGATGATGGGCAATAACGAATAAAGAAACAATGCTGCAATCGCAGTTTGTACTCCAAGTCCAAAAATAGGGATCATTAAACCAAGAAGCGCCAGGCTTGGAATAGTTTGTGAAATTCCAGCACCTCCAACGATCCATTTTTTAAGTGAGGGAAATCTTGTTACAAGAATGCCTAGAGGTACTCCGAATAAAATTGCAAAAGCCATAGACCAAGAAACAAGCTCTAAATGTTGAACTAGCGCAGAGAGTAGATCTTCCCAACGGTTTGAAAGCTGCATAATGAGCTGCTGTATAAAGTTCATACTTCGCATTCTTCTTTCCTTCCGGCCCAGTGATCGGCAAATGTTGTTAATAGACTAGAACGAGTGACGATCCCAATGACCTTCTTTTTTTCATCAATGATAGGAAGAACCCCAAATCTAGTCTCCTTGATAAGTATAAGTGCATCTTGAGCCGTTGCAGTCGAATTGAGATAGGGGTAATTTTCTTCGGAGATTTCTTGTATTGTTTTAATAGAGTTCATGCACATTTGAAGATCATAGGCTGAGATAACCCCTGTCAAACGTCCCTTTGTATCGCATAAAATC
>JAGOLG010000022.1 GCA_017994195.1 Rhabdochlamydiaceae bacterium | reverse complement strand
GGGCAGGACGATCTGCTCGTGATAGTAATGCCCTTTTTCTCCGACGATTGAGTCATACCACTTATGAGATGACTCCCATGAGGTGCTCACTCATCTTCTCCTGTTTCGTGGGACAGCCGCTGTGTCCAGGCGGGCTTTTTAAACTTTAAGATGAGTGCGGGAGCAAGGCAAATAAGGACCACTCCAATGGCAAGAAACGCAACATAAAAAGAGACATTCCCTGTCGGAATTTGAGCGGGAGGGAAAAAGCCGATGATGAATACAAAAAAAGAGCTAAGGATTCCAAGGCCTGCTGTAATCCACATCCCATAATTGCCCCCGGGTATTTTGTAGGAGCGCTTGACTTTAGAATGGGAATATCTGAGCTTAATGGCTGCGGCAAACATGATAATGTACATGATTAAATATACTTGGGCGACAAGTACAGTCAGGATCCAGTAAGCGCTATTAATGGAAGGCATGAGCACGAAAAGCAGACTCAAGACAGTGACAATCCACGCTTGGGTGATAAGGAGGTTTCCTGGCATTCCGTGCGAATTAAGCTGGCGGAATTTAGGAGGAAGGTCTCCATGCTGCGCTGCGGCAAGAAGCCCTCTGCTGGGTCCGACAATCCAGGTGCTGAGCGATGCGACAGCACCGCAAAAAACTAAAAGCGCCATGACGGGGATGAGCATATGAAGGTTATAGCTATCTACAAACAGTACAAATGCTTGCATGGTGCCGCCGGTCAAACTGATATCGCCTTGAGGGACAACGCTTGCAATGGAAAGAACTCCTAAAATAGAGGGAATCATGACAAGCAAGATTGTATAAACCATTGCACGCGGATAGTTCCGTTGAGGATTTTGAACGTCTCTTGCGTGGATGGCTGACATCTCCATTCCACAAAGGGAAAAGAGGACGCCTGTGAAGATCACCCACTGCTCGGGGGACGACATGTTCGGGATGAAAGAATCCCAGCTAAAATCGATTTGAAGCGGCTTTCCTGAGAAGTACCAAGTAAAGCCCATAAAAATAATCACAGCTGCCGGAATAAATGATCCCACAACGACTCCGAAGCTGCTGATCCATCCTGAGATTTTCATTCCTTTCATGTTGACCCATGTTAAGATCCAAAAGGCTGCGAGCGAAGATAGGATAAGGTAGGTTTTGTTCTGGCCCCAGCTAGGATCAAAAATATAGGCGACAGTCGTTGCAATAAAGGTCAAAATGGTGGGATACCAAATGACATTTTCAATCCAAAGCAGCCAGATTGCTAGGAATCCTAGCCTATGGCCGAACGCTTCTTTGACCCAAATAAATATTCCGCCGATCTTAGGCCAGCCGGTGGCAAGTTCTGCTGCAACGAGCGCTGTGGGAAGAAAGAAAATAAGCGCAGCAAGTAAAAAAAAGAAAATGGACGAAAAGCCAGTTTCTGCAATGGTGGGCCAATTACGGATGCTTCCGATTGCGGCCAAGTTGATCATAACTAGAGTAAAAATTGAGATGATTTTTTTTGACATAGTATCCTTAATCATTGCAAGTTGCGGTTAAAAACTCTAGACAAATCAGCTCGGATGGATCAATATGCACATATGATCAATCAGAGATCGCTCCAGGTTGTGGGACAGGCGCAGCTTCCACACGGTTTTTTAAAGCCGCGCTATGAATCCTATTGTTTTTCTCAAATTCCAAATACAGTTTTAACTCTTTTGGGTTGTGGCTCTGCAGGAGAAATGGGTCTTCCCAAAGACTGCATTCAAAACGCGCCCACTGAAAGGGTCGTTCTTCTTTTAATTGACGGGTTTGGCTGGAAGTTTTTCGAGAAATATAAAGATAAATACCCATTTTTAAAAAAATTGTCTCAAGAGGGGATTGTTTCCAAACTGACATCCCAGTTTCCTTCTACAACAGCCGCTCATATTACGACTCTGTGTTCCAACCAGCCGGTAGGTCAGCATGGGATTTACGAATGGTTTATTTATGAGCCCTCTTTAGAGCGGGTTATAGCTCCGCTTTTATATTCTTTTGCAGGTGATAAGAAAATTGGATCCCTAGACGGCATACTGAATCCTTTAGAATTTTTTCCTGAAAATTTATTTTTTAAAAAGTTGCAAAATCACAACATTAATACGACGATTCTTCAGCAAGATACCATTGCCAACTCAATCTATTCTAAAACGATGTTTAATGGAGCAAACAGAGTAGCTTATAAAGACTGGAAAGATGCGATCAGATTGTTAAAGAGTCATCTTCAAAAACCTGGCTTTTTCTATCTTTATTTTGGCGATTTTGATTCAGAATCGCATCATCATGGTGTGACATCTTTAGAGGTTGAAAAAGCGTTGGATCGGTGTTTTCATGAGCTGGAAACTATCATTTTTCCAAGCTCTACCACCGTTATTATAACGGCTGACCATGGGATGATCGACATCGACCCTAAAACCACGATTTACTTAAATCAAAAGTTTCCGACGCTTGAGAGCAAACTCAAAAAAGGGGCTGACGGCCATGTGCTTTCACCTGCGGGCTCGTGCCGCGATTATTTTCTTCATGTGAAGCCGTCTCATATTATGGACGTACTTAATGAGTTGAAGGAAGGGCTTCAAGAGGCTGCATGGGTTTGTTTGACAGCTGAACTGATAGAAAAAGGATTTTTTGGACCGCAAGGCATTTCACACGCGTGCCAAAAGCGGATGGGAGAGATCGCCATCATTGCTAAAGGGTCTCATTCGATCTGGTGGTATGAAAAAGGTAGATTTGAACAAAACCTCCATGCCATGCATGGAGGCCTGACTCCAGATGAGCTGGAGGTTCCTTTTTTGTGTCTAAATACTAACCTTTAGACTTTTTCTTTTCTTGTTTTACCAAACGTTTTTCTTTGATCGAAAGTTTTGGCTTTTTCTTTTCTTCTTTTTTTGCATCACGACTTTTTGACATAACATCTCCTTGGATGACAGTTAAAAAATAATAGATTACCGGATTATCTGTCTTCAAAATTCTATACCGCTATATCAAGAAAAATATGTTTTGATGTAAGAAGAAATTTAAGAGTGTTCCTATGCTGAACAAAAAAAAATTATGAAGACTAAAGAGAAAGCCGTCACCTACATGGTTTACTCTTCGCTTTTTCTTTCGCTTCTCAACTTTAGCATCAAAGGTTGCATTGGTCCTTTTGGTGTTTTACTTTCAACGTTTTTCAGATATTTTGCTCCGCTTGTTTTGGTTGCTCCCTATTTAGCCTTTAGAAAAGAGTGGCACCATTTACGCCCGGAAGTAGGATTTGGCCTTCATCTACTGAGAGGTTTGTGTGCAGTTGCGGGGCAAACTTCATTAAACTATTACTTAACGCGCGCCAGTTTAGTGGATGCCACCATGCTATGGGCAACAGGGCCTATCTATGTTCCCATTATTATTTACTTTCTCTATAAGCAAAAAACTCCGTGGATTACATGGATTTCTATTTTTATCTGTCTTGCAGGTGTTATTTTAATGATCAAGCCGACACAGGGGATTTTCGATCCTTTTAGTATTTGGGGTATTTTGTCCGGTGTTGCAATGGCCTTTTCACAAGTGCTCTGGGGCCGCAACGCAGAAAAAGGATCCATCACAGAAAATCTCTTATACCTCTATCTATTCGCATCGGCTTTAGCTTTCATTATTTGGATGATATTTGGAACTGAAGCAGAACCTGTTTCTTCTTATTCTCCGCTGATTTGGGTTTCTCTTTTAGGCATTGCGTTATCATCTTTAGCCAACCAAATCTTTCGCTCTAAAGCTTATCAGATTGCACCCTCTTATCTATTAATGCCGATATTGTACATCGCCGTCCTGGGGTCTGGAGTTTTAGATGTTATTTTTTATAAAGAGTGGCCCGATGTATGGAAATACATTGGGTTTGTACTTGTTTGCATGGGAACTTTTATTAAATGGAGGTATTTGAAAAAGCCCCCTGAAAGGAGCCTCTATTGAAGCGGATTTTATGTGCATTGATTTTGTTTTCATCTGCAAATGTAGAGGATGCCCCTGCACCCGTAAATGAGGTTTTGAGCGCTCTTTCTGAAAAGGTGGTTTACTTGACAGCAAGCGCAGCTCTCGGATCAGTGTCGTTGCTGGCTCATGCCGGAGCAAAATTATCCCAGCTTATTTCCAGCGAATCGTTTACTAAAAGTGAATATCTACTTTTTAAAGATCTTAGTGAATCTGCAACTAAACACGCTTTTTCACAGATACTCAATCGTAAAAAAGTTTCCCCTTCAGAGCTTTCATGGAAATCCAATCACAAGGTTCTTTCTCAAATTCCGGCAGCTGCTGCTGAAGAAAAAAAGCTTCTTGAATTTCTAGACAATAGATGGCTTGCAAAATCGACCGGATTTTTCTCATCCCTGGTTAATTGGGTCTATCCTTGCTTTGGAGTTTCTATCCAAGTCAATCCTGAATCAACTAGCCATTATGCAAGAAATCCCAGAAATAAAATCTCTGAAATCTATCAAAAAAAGGTAGATCTCTGGAAAAAAAATCTTCCTCATCCACAACATTTTCCGCTGATTTTAACCCGTCCCTGCGATTTAAAAGACTATCTGCCATCATATCACTTTGTTGCAGCCGGAGAAGAAATAGAAGAAGTCGTTCAAAAGTTACCAACAAAACGCTCAAAAGTTGTGCTTGATTTAACAAAATCAGAACCTGCCCGAAACTGGACCGCTTATCAAAAAAAGCTTGTCGAAGCCTGTAAAAAACATCAGATCAATTTAAACAAGATCGTGTGCATTGAGCAAGTTCAGCAAGATAATCTCGGAGGGCTGCGCCTCTTGCCTTTAGATAATGCCTCATCTAGCAAAATCGAGCGCGATCATCGATTTTTACTAAACTGGGTTTCAACATTTGGACTTACTGCAAATCGTTTAGAGCTGGATCGATGTTTATTCGCTGCTAATGACGTGATGAGTACCACCATAACTTCTACACGACCTTCGCCTTCAAAAGAAGCTGTCCTTTCGCATCTCGCGGCTTTTACTCAAAAATGGAACTCTAATCATCCTCAAAAAAGCTTGATGGTGAACGGAACAATCCAGGCGCTACAAGGGTTAATGATACGTATCACAGATGAAAAATGGTCAGAGATTACTAAGTGTCCTACGCGCTCGCAGATTGTTACGCTCTCTTTTCAAAAAATACAAGAAGATCTTGAACTTATAGCCAATGAAAAAGAGGACGAGCTCTTCTTTAATACTGCTTCGCGCTTAGAGCAAATTCATGCAAGCCTTTCATCTTTATTAGAAGTCTTCTCACCGTATGAGCCCCTAGATTTTCATCCCATTCATCACAATGTATTAACTGTTTTACCCTCTAGCCTGAGCGCTATTACTTCTTGCGGGATTCATGCATCTGGAATGACAAGCATCGCAGGCGTTTTTAAAGCAGTCCAACGGGCTTTAAACAGACCTCCGCGTGTTCTTTATGGGGAAAACACCTATTTTGAGTGCATTCATATGGCCGAGGAGATAGCAGATGCCTCTTCAATCCTAGAGGCAAAGGAAGAAGATTGGAAGGAAGTTGACCTCCTCATTGCTCAATTCAATCCTGCACTCAAACGAATCGACCTTGAACCAACTGAATACCACGTCGAAAACATTGCACAAACCGTGCGCTTGGCATTAAATGCCCGTCATGAAAAATCTTTAACATTAGCAATCGATTGTACGCTCGATTATATCAACTCTTCACGAGTCAAGGATTTGCTTAACGAGTTTCAGGAAGAGATCTTGCTAGGAAGGCTTAATGTTATTTGCTTTAGAAGCGGCCTCAAGTTTGACCTTTTTGGCATGGATAACTACTGTGGAGCGCCTTTCTTTATGATCCATAATAATGATCCTAAGTGGGCTTCTTTCAACACTCTTTTAACAGAGCCTGTTCTGCAAACCGATAGACTCAGTTTAAATTGGTTTTGCCTTGCCTATGAATTTGCCGCTCCCTATCTAGAGCTTTATAGAAAACAGATTTTCGACAATACCTGCACTCTCTTAAGTAAGATCCCTTCAAGGCTCTTTGACAATCAGTCTAAATACCGGGTTGTCTATTGCGATAGAGGCGCCGATGCTTCTTTTCTCGATATTAAGATTTCAGGGCCTCATCATCAGCTAAAAGGGGCCGTGCTTGTAGGCGGATGCCTTTCATTAAAATCCATGGAAGAAGGACATCCTATTTTTTACAGGCCCAGCCTAGGGTTTTACCATCCCAACTTCACTATGCTTTTTTCTAAAGAGAATACGACCATACGCTTGACGCTTGGACTTGATCCTTCACAGGTCGATGTATTCACGCACTGTTTTGAGCTGATCGATGCGCTGAATGAAAAACTTGATTATAAAATGCCAGCTCTCGCATTAGAGAGTCCTTGATGTTTTCGGCCTTTCTAAAGCCGTGTTGCTCTTCCGGATAAATAATCAATTCTGACTTGATCCCTTTTTTTTGAAGGGCGTCATACATTTTCTGAGCTTGATCTACCGGTACAACCAGATCTTCAGCCCCCTGAAAAAAGATAACAGGGCAATGAAGCTTTTCAACATGGAAGAGGGGAGACCTTTCATCATACATAGACTTTGCTTTAGGATAAGGACCTATGAGCTCATCTAAGTAGCGTGCTTCAAATTTATGGGTTTCGTGAGCCAGCGCTGCAAGATCGCTGACGCCATAGTAGCTTGCCCCAACGGTAAAAGTATCTCCAAAGGTCAGCGCTGCAAGCGTTGTATATCCGCCGGCGCTTCCGCCTCGGATAGCAATTCGTTTAGGATCGGCTTTCCCTTGAGAAATCAGATACCGAGCTGCCGCCTGGCAGTCTTGAACATCGACAATTCCCCAGTTGTTTTTCAGAGAATCGCGATAGGCTCTTCCATAACCAGTGCTGCCGCCATAGTTTACATCTACAACACCAAATCCTCGCGAGGTCCAAAACTGAATTTTCAAGTCGAAAACAGGAAAGACCTGAGCTGTCGGGCCTCCATGAGACATGACAATGAGCGGAGCAAGTTCGCCTGACGGGTTTTCCCACTCTTTATTTTTAGGAGGGTAATAAATGGCATGGGCTATACGCCCTTTTTGGCTCGGGTAAGAGATGATCTCCGGTAAAGAGAGGGATTCAGGGTCAATGTGGGGGAGAGGATTATGAGCAATGACTGTTAGCTTCTTTGTTTTGCGATCATATTCGACAATGGATCTATCTTCATTTGCGCGAGCAGCAATGAAAACCGTTTTATCTTCTGTTGAACGGATCTGCGTGAAAAATGTCCAGGGGAAATCAAGCTCTTTCCAAGGAGAAAGCTCAGCCATCTTCCATAGGCTGTTTTGCGAATAAGAACAGACAATTTGATCGCCTGCAAAAGCATAGGTCGACATCCCGAAGACCCAGCCCGGCAGGCCAAACTCAGCTTCCATCGGATGAAGTGCGTGCCATTTCTCATCTTCAAACTTATAGAGATTCCACCAACCAGTCTTATCAGAAACACAGTGAAGAACTCCTTTGGGAGACCATGCCGGCTGAAAGATCGATTCATGGGTACTGCCGGCTACTTTTTTAGTGTTCTGCAGTTCTCCATCTACAAGATCTGCCACCCAAAGTTCTGTGCCATCCCAAGGCATATTAGGATTGTCCCACGTTAGATAGGCTACACGTCTGCCATCCGGACTTATGGCCACCGAAGAATAGAAATCATGACCCGTTGCAATTTTGTTAAACTTTTTTGTGGGAAGGTGAAGCGAAAACAGAAAGTTGTCATGACCTTTTTCGCCAACGCCGATAAGATAAGAGCCTGCAACATGAAAGTCTGCAGCTTTAGTGCCAGCAGGAGAAAGAGGCTCTTCTTTAAGATAAATCCGTTGGTCTTTGTCATTGACGAAATAGACATGGCCTTCTGATACAGTAAATGCAATTCCACCATACTCATGAACTCTGGTTCGACAGCTCATTTTCTCAGGAGTATGTTCGATTAAAGCACCATCCGCACTTTTTTCCATGATGACACTGCGTCCATTCTCATGCGGACGCACCTCATCCCAAAAAATGGAGCCGCGTTCTAAAACGATCTGACCAAATTTTTTTTGGCTATGCGTGAGCCACTCTGGTGTGATATGCGACGGCCATAGACCGCCTAAAGCTGTTTGTTTCATGTATGATCGATCATCGATTTAATTAAAGGCCCTATCGATTCTTTGAACCGATTGGATGGAACCTTTTGATAAGAGTCTTTTATTTCCTTTTGCAGCTCAGAATCGAATAAAAATTGCCGTAAAAGCGCTTCGAGCTCATCAAAATCTTCGACATAATCGCCGATTCCATACTGTGAAATTAGATCGATGTTAGCCTGCTCCCAGCTGAGCACAGTAGAGGTTGCATCCACAAGAATCGGAAGCTTCATCACCATTGCTTCATTGATGGTTCCAGGCCCTGATTTTGTAATTAAAAGATCTGAAATTGCCATCAGATCTGAGATTCTCGTTGTAAATTCCATGACGGTTATTGTGTTCGTCGGATGGAGTGAAAGCTTTTTTAAATCTTGGCAAAGTTTTTTGTTTTTACCAGCACAAACAATGAGATGGATGCCGAACTGTGTTTTGCCAATTTTCCGTGCATATTCTAAAGCTTTATCGCCGCCGGCTCCGCCAATCATGACCAAAACAACCGGTTTGTTTTTAGGAATTCCAAATTCAGTACGAATCGAGTCTTTATCTTTTATCGTAAAAAAGTCTGTTCGAATGGGCAGTCCGACGGTTTCAATCGTTGCATCTGGAATATTACGCTTCCGAAGCATTTCGCGGCTGCACCATAGATCAGATCCGACCGTTACTCGAAAAGAAGGGTGCTGGATGCCTTGCAACCCATGAACCCACAGCCTTAAATCGTTGTCTGTTGTCACCAATAGAAAGGGGATTTTCTTTTTTCGAGCCGCTTCACTTGCCGGATAATTAATAAACGGAATCAGAGAAAGAACAAGATCCGGTTTCGTCTGCCTAATATGCCTATGAATGATTTTCTCGACCCGAGCTTTACGTGTTCTGAAAAGTTTAGGCGCTAAATGACGGGTGATTAAATTCAAAGAGTTGATCCAGTCATTCTGGAGCATGGCATTATAGACTTGCTCTCCAGACTTCAGTCCCCAAATGCGAAGCTCGTCTATAGGATAGACAACGCTTAGGTTGTACTCGTCTTCTAACAAATGATTTAACGTTTGGGCGGCCGCTCTATGGCCGTAACCGCCATTACTGCAGAGGATTAAAATATTCTTTTTATCCTCAGCGGCATATAAACTTAAATTTAAGATCGCAAACAACAGAAACACAAGCGATTTCATTTCATTAAAATATCTGTTTTTTCTACATCTGATCAAGTCTTTTAAAAAAATCGGTTTTAGGGTATAACAAGATTACCTATGAAAAAGTGGCTTATTTCCCTATTTTTGCTAGTGGGCTGTTTAACCCTGATCCCATCTTGTGGGAAATCGGGTTCATCCCATGTTATTCTCCATCCAACAAAAACTGGAATTACCACCGTACGCTTCCATGATGAAAACCGCAACCGGCCTGTGATTACCGAGGTTTGGTATCCTGTAGATGAGTCTATTCCTGCCGATCCTGTAGAAGGCCTTTGGGTCCGATGCGCCGAAGCTCGCGACGCCCCATTAAAAGTCTCCTCCAAGAAATACCCGCTTGTCATCATGTCCCATGGCAATTGGGGAGATCGATTAAATAACTCATGGATTGCAGAAACCCTCGCCGCCAATGGTTATATCGTTGCTTCCATGGATCATTATGGAAACACCTGGAACAATAAAATTGCAGAATGTTTCGTCAAGATTTGGGATCGCCCTCAAGACGTCAGCTTCGTCATCGATAAAATCCTGCAAGATGAAAGATTCGGCCCCCATATCAACAACAATAAAATAGGCCTCATCGGCTATTCACTCGGCGGGCACACTGCGATTTGGGTAGCAGGAGGAACCGTTAGCAAGTTTGATAAGCCTGACATGAAAACTATGCCGGCTGATCAAGTTCCATCCACTGTCAATGATGAAGTCATTAATTCCATTGACTTTGGCCCCGCGCTCCATTCATACAAAGATACACGCGTTTCTGCCGTTTTTGTCATGGCGCCGGCCCTTGGCTATCTCTTTGACATGGCCAGCCTTCAAAAGATTTCAGTTCCCGTCTACATCATCGCTGCAGAAGGGGATAAGACTGTTCCTCTTGAATCCGGCCCCGGCATCCTCGCCTCTAAAATCAACAAAGCAGTCATGACCCTCATTCCCGGCAGCGCCAGTCACTATGTCTTCCTCAATGAAGTCTCAAAAGGCGGCAAGCTGCTTCTCGACAAGCGTGTAGCACACGATGCTCCCACCGTCGACCGGGCTAAAATCCATGACGAAGTCGGTTGCACCGCCGTCCAATTCTTTGATAAGCATTTAAAGTAATCTAAAAACCTATCTAATTAGTTTAAAAATTTTTCTCTTTTCCGTAATATCCAAGCTTTTAGCAACCGTACAACGATGGAAAACAACATGAGAAAATCACCAATAGCTGGACAAACCGTCTTTATCACAGGAGCATCTAGTGGCATCGGTAAGGCTTGTGCAGAGCAATTTGCTGCGCTTGGTGTGAATCTCGTCATCACAGCTAGACGACTAAAACGGCTGGAAAAGATCTCCAAAGAGCTTTCTGCAAAGTACGGAATAAAAGTTATTCCTATTCAACTCGATGTTCAAAAAAACCAGCAAGTCAAAGCTGTTTTTAAACGTCTGAATAGCCAAAAAGTGAAGATAGATATTCTCATAAATAATGCAGGTCTAGCTCTCTCGACAGACCTCATGCAAGATGGGGATGTTAACAATTGGGATGTGATGATTGATACGAACATTAAAGGACTTCTCTATGTTACAAAAGCTTTTCTCCCCTCAATGATCAAAAGAAACCGAGGACATATCATCAACATCGGCTCCGTGGCCGGACATGGATGCTATATTTCCGGAAACATCTACTGTGCAACAAAACATGCAGTGAAAGCAATTAGCCAATCTTTAAGATTAGATGTCATGGGATCGGCTATCCGAGTCAGTGAAGTAGATCCCGGCGCTGTTCATACTGAATTTAGTGAAGTCAGATGGAATGACAAGAAAAGAGCCAAAAAACTCTACGAAGATTTTACACCGCTAACAGCCGAGGATATTGCAGATGCTGTCGTTTATTGCGCTACTCGTCCGCCCCATGTAAACATCTCTGAAATGATCGTTTTCCCCCAAGCTCAAGCTTCTTTAACCGATATCTATCGCCAAGGAAAACCAATCAAAAATGTCCTGAATCCAGGCAAGTCATAGCAGGCTTCCAGTTTGCTTACTTGAAGAAAATCTCTTTAACAACTAATAGCCTCAGTGGCTATAGAGAATTTCTTCAAGAAAGGGCCCGGAAGCCTTTCTCTCTGAAAAGGCGAGAATAGCTCTTAGGTTTGACAAATGCAGAAGTGCCAGAATTATCTCCTAACGCAACCCAAACGGTTGGCTTACTTTCTGTTTTCAAATCAAAAGTTATAGCACATAAACTTGTTCGGAAGAATTAACCCATCACACTCTTTCTAAGGCAGATAAAGCTCTGACATGCAGTAAGACTTACTAATATGCTTGATAATTACATGCATGATGCATATTATTTGTGTATAAGAATTTATTATTCAGGAGCAATGACATAACATGAAGACAGATATTCAGATTTCTCATATCCGCTCCGCGTCAAGGGAAATTGTTAGGCAGGTTGGTTTGCTCCGGAACCGATATCTATCTATCGGATCTGCTTCGCAATGCCACGCCTTGGTTGAACTAGATACGCATGGAGAAATGAATATTGGCAAACTATCACTACTGCTGAGTCTTGATCATTCGACTACAAGCCGTCTTGCAGCTCAAATGATTCGCGATGGAATGTGCCGGATGCAAACGGATGAGAATGATCAGAGGAATAAATTACTTGCCCTAACTAAAAAGGGGACTGAATTGGCTCGCATTATCCACTCTGAAGCCAAAATTCAGATTCAGGGAGCATTAGATCTGATGAATGAAGAAGAAAAAAATGCAGTCGTTCGGGGCTTATCTCTATACGCCAAAGCATTAAGATGCTCAAGCCTTCTAAAGGAATGTAAAATAAGGAAACTACATGCGAAGGATGTGCCTCAATTAATAGATCTAACAAAATCAGTCTGGGCAGAATTTGGATTTAACTCGAGTCACCCGGATGCACTTTTTTTTGAAGCCGAATTAGGCAAAACTCATGAAATCTATTCGGTTGAAAGAAGCTCATATTTCGTATTAGTTCAGGGCAAAAAAATTGTGGGAGGAGCCGGATTCATCCCATTAGCTAAAGGACAAGACAATGTTTGTGAGTTAAAAGGAATGTATTTCTCCCCTGCCATTCGTGGACTTGGCCTAGGTTCGATTCTTTTACGATATGTATTACAAGAAGCAAAACGCGAAGGATTTAATCAATGCTATTTAGAAACAATGGATTTTATGCACGCAGCCAATTCCCTATACACAAAAACCGGATTCACGAAGTTGGATAAGCCAAGAGGAAATACAAAGCACACATGGACCAATTGCTGGTATATCAAAGAACTTTAAATAAGGCTTAAAACAAATTATGTCTGATACTAAACTGGATCAACTAGACAAAATATTAAAAGAAAATAACACTGACTATTCCATCTATATTGACAGCGTTAATGTGAAATCAGCCCAAGAAGGAGCTGATCTTTACAATATTCATTTAAGCGAAACTACTCCTACATTAATTTTAAAAACGAAGGAAAAATATTACGCTGCAATTATTTGTGGAAACAGGCGCCTCTCTTTCAAAAAATTAAAACAAGCGCTAAAACTTCAGAGCGTTAGTATGGCTGATCCACAAATCATTTTAGCTTTAACAGGAGCAAGAGTGGGTGAAATCAGTCTGATCAATCACGGTATGACTACGTTAGTTGACATCCATGTTTTAAAAAACATAAATTGTTATGGTGGATGTGGCGTTCCAAATAAAACACTCCGAATCAATACTCAGGACTTGATTAGAATAACCCATGCAGAAGTATTGGATTTTTCGGAGTAGCTCCTCCTAAGAAACAAGGTCACTTTGTTAGAAAAGCATGTTTTGAAGGGGGTCTTGATATTTCTTTCTGAAAGCACTAAGGTTAAGAATCAAAAAACTAGAGATGTTTATGGGTACAGTATCCTTAGTTTATGATGATCTGCGCGTGATGCGTATTATATCGGATTTTATTCAGAGTATAGATTCTTCGGGTAGTCTAAAGCCAGAAGAACTGCCCTGTATTGCTCTAAAAGGAGGTCGTAGTCAAGCGGCGCTCTATCGTTTTAATGCACATGAACACTCATATGTCCTTAGACTCTTTGCGCCACAAGCCAAACAAATGGCACGTATGCATCAGATCATTATTGCAAAACAAGCAGGAAAGATAGATGTTGGGCCTAAGGTTTTATTTGTAGACCCTCAACTAGAGGGTATAATCATGGAATTCATTCCAGGGTGTACAGTAACTCCTGCTCACTTCGAAGACTCAGATGGACTTGCTAATTTTGCACATTGTTTAAAGAAGCTTCACCAATCTTCAGAACGATTTCCTATAGCATATTCTCCCTTTCGCCGTTTTCATGAATTTTTAGCTAAAGGAACTCAACAGAATCTTACCTCACAGCTTTTTGAAGCAAAGGCTGCCATGGAACACTTAGAAGCTCTGTTGCAACTCTATCCACTTCCAAATGTTCCTACTCACCTTGATCTTAATTCTTTGAATATTATGCTTGTAAACAAGCAATTTTTTCTTGTGGATTGGGTGAATGGCGGAATGAGCGATCCGTATTTTGATTTGGCTACATTTGCTGTTTTTCAAAATTTAAATGAGGCTCAGACTATTGCCTTTCTCCAGTACTATTTCGGCCGCAGCCCCAATCAAGTTGAATGGAACCGTTTTGTGGTAACACAACCCATTCGTCTATTTGTTATAGCAGCAGCTTTTCTAGCATTATCAGAAGATGTTTCTCCACCGGAAATTTTAGAATTACCTTCTTTAGCTGATTTTTTAAGAAATTATGCTTCAGGAAATACAAGCCTATCTCATCGCCAAATTGGTTCAATTATGCTTAATGCCGGCATCAACTTGATCAATGAACAAAATTTTCTGAAGTCTTTTAAAGACTTGCAAACGAATGCTCTTAATTATAACCCAAGATAGGACTCCCCTTAGGTTCCCATCAGGGCCGGTTCACGACCAGAGGCTGCTCACTTCTCATCCTAACGTAAGCCAAACTATTTGCTTACTTCCTGAGCAAAAAAAAAGAGGCTAATGCCTCTTTTTGTTTGCCCAGGATAGGACTCGAACCTACACACCTTGTGGGTAACAGAACCTAAATCTGTTGTGTCTACCAATTCCACCACCTGGGCAAGAAGCGTTTAAGGATACCGTTTATTGGACCTATCGTCAAGAGACAAGGCGATATTTTCTAAGAGGCTGGATGACATCTTTTTGAAGCCAAGGGAGGTTATCGTTAAAATATTTGGTTGCGATTTGTTTGAGGGATTTGATGTTGGCAGGGGAGGCGTTATCCAGTTGTTCTTGGGAGGCGTTTTGAAGAGTGGGCTGCAGCCTAACGACCGTCAGAGGCGCTTTTTGTTTGAGGAGTTTAAGCTGGAGGGTTTGCATTTCCTGGCTTGATTTAAAGATGATATCAAAAATCATCGGGAGCCATTGGATCATTCCATAACTTTCTGATTCAGCAGCAGGGATTGACTTAATTTTCATTTCGCCGGTACCTAACGAAAGGATAAAAATATCTCGATCGGGATCGATATGGCCGGCGGCTTTCATATAGGCTAAAAGCGAGGGGTTGTTTGCTGAAAGACCACCATCGACTAGGTTAAGGTCTTGAACAGCATATGAGGGGAAATAAGTCGGGGCTGCAGAAGTAGCCATCCCGGCATCACGCATAAAAAACGGCTGATTTGTATTTTGTCCTTTGAAGTGGAAAAAGATGGCTGTTTTGCCTTTGTTTAGATCGTAGCTGGGGATAAGGACATCTGTAACAGCTTCATCGATTTTTGTTTCATTGAACTGATCATGGAGGACTTTTTTTAGGTTTTCATTGGAGTATTTGGGCGTTCTTATTCCTTCGATGGATTTGATAGATTGAAGAGTTGTTTTCTCAAAAACGAGCGGTCCTTCTTTTTCTAAAAACGCGGCTGTTTCTTTTGCACCCATTTTGGGTTTGGAGGGGTTTTCTGGATCGGGAGCGGCTAAAGCAAGAGCTAAAATTCCTCCGATAGAAGTTCCTGTGATGCAATCAAAAACTTCGCCGATTTTACAACCAAGCTCTTCTTCAATATGGGCAAGAATTTGAATCGGGAGCATTCCTCGTATTCCTCCTCCATCGATGCTTAAAATGAGGTAAGGGGGAGGCTTATGAAAAAATAGAGCAGTTGTCTTGCATGCAAGGGCTACAAGCCCAAAACAGCAAGCGGTCAGCGGGCGAGAAATGCAGGCTAGCGCTATGCCAGAAAACAGAGCTGCGCCTGCTCCAGCATTAAGGCTCCGGCGAGTTTGATTGACATGATCAATTTTCTGATACAGCTGCGCGAGCGTGGGTTTATCAAGCTCTTTAAGATGAGGGAAGATGGAGTTTTCATAATCCAAAAAAGGATGATCTGCATCGATGTCTGAAGTGGTCATGATTATCCTATATCCTCAGTAGCAGAAACTTTACTATTCAGTTAGAATGGCTAGGCCAACTAATAGTGAAGCAGTAGTTACTACTTCCTTGTAAGGTAGTGTAAAATGGAGCTTATGGGCTAGAGGCGGCAATACTGAAATGCTAGCAACAAAAGTTGTCATGTAAGCGAATCGAAACCACTGTTTTTTTTCTGTATTATTCGAACCGAATTGCTCCGCATGGAGTGCAGCTGCTACTGCCACAACTTGCATGGCTACACCAACGAAGCCACCTTGAGCTAGGTTTTTTAGGCCTGCACGAGTTAGTTCAGGTCTTATATGATAATAACGTGATGCGATTCCACAGGCAAAACTGCCAAGAGTTCTAAGACCATATATAGCCATAAGCCACCTATTTTTAACTTAAAGGGGCCAAATTATATACCCTAGTATTTTTTGATTCAAGAATGAAACTAAATCGTAACCTAATCATAAAAGCTTTACGAGACTCATTATGGGTACCCAGGCTAGTGCGGCAGTTGTTGCAGCTTCCTCGCAGGAGAGTCTGAAATTGAACTTTTCTGCTAGAGCTACGGATACTGGAATGCTGGCAACCATCGCAATCGTATATCCTACACAGAATCGCGTATCTTTCTGTTCGCTATTTGCACCTATTGGAGTGGTTTTAAATCCAATAATCGCTACTACTATAGCTGTGGTTTGCATTGCAATACCGATTAAACTGCCTTTAGCCAAGATTTTTAGGCCTGCTTGAGTTAGTTCGGGTCTAATCCAGTAATACCTTGAGATAGCTGCAGGAAAAGCACCGCAAACTGCGACAACCCCTAATCCAGTGATATCCATAGTGACAACTCCTTATAAAGCGGTGAATTATATTACGAAGTATTTTTTTTCGTCTACGTTGTTCCGAAGAAGCGATCTCCGAAGTCTCCAAGTCCAGGAACTATGAAGGCTTGGGCATTGAGTTCAGGGTCTTCAGCAGCAACAATGACGCGCACGACTGGAAATCTCTTTTTGAGGCGCGCAATGCCGGGTGTGGAGGAAATGATTCCAACGAGGGTGATCTGGTTGGGAGAGAGATGAGCGGTGAGTTTTTCAAGTGCACAAATTGAACTACCGGCTGTTGCAATCATGGGATCTAAAAGAAAGAGATGATCGGTGGGCAAAAGGGGCGGAATATTTTCATAGTAAAGATGGGGTTCGGCGGTTTTTTCATCTCTTCGTATTCCAAAAAAACCGATCGGTGCATCAGGGAATAGTTTCAAGAAGGAGGGGAGGAGAACAAGACCTGTGCGCAGAATAGAAACCAAGACGATGCGGCCTTGCGTTATAGCTCCTGCAGCAGATGAGAGTGAAGTTTCTACAATGGCTCTTTTAGTTGGGACATCTAGAACAGCATCTGCCGCGATAAGGTCTGCAAGCTCGAATGCTACTGCCCGAAACTCTTTTAGAGATGTTTTTTTATCACGCAGCTTGGTTAGGAGCGCTTCTTTCATGGGTCCTTTTATGGATCCAGGGGTTCGTAAACGGGATGAACTGGAAATCCTTGCTCGCGAAGAGCAAAGATCGCTTGAGCAACAGGCTCCCATTTGGCGTTCCGGTCGATATGGAGTAATATTTTGGTGTGCTCTGGGTTCTTAGAAATCAGTCCCATTTGCTGTTGTTTTTGGAGTTCTTTTTGAATGCTGCCGGTGGTTCCCATGATGAACTCATTCACCTCGGTGATCCACTTATATTTTCCATCTTCGGTGACTCCAATATTTACAACGAAGGGCTGCTCGGAAATGCTCGTTTTCTTTTCAGAGTTCACTTTTACGAGATTTACCTGTGTGTCGTAGAGGACGGCCCGTGTAATCGACATGGTTGCAAAAACGGCAACAATGACAAAGAGAAAGTCTACCATCGGGGCTAAGTTCAGCGAGGCTGCTTTTTTGAGTTCTTCTTCAGGAATCAGACTCATGGGCTATCCTTCTAGTGATTGAGCAATTGCTTCAGCTTCGGCTTCAACGAGTGTCAGTTGTTTCATAAGGCGGTATTTGGTGATGGCATGGAACATGAGAGCTAAGATTGCGACCACAAGTCCGCCGACTGTTGTTCCGACTGAAATGCCAAGGCCATCGAAGAGGGCTGAGATGCTTTCTGCCGAGCGATTCAGATCGTAGAATGCATAAAACATTCCAAGAACTGTTCCTAAAAGACCGAGCATCGGAGCGATGATTGCAATGTCGTTTAGAAGGTTGATTTTTTGCCAGTAGGCAAGACTCAATCTGCGTCCTTCGGACTTCATCATCTCGAGCATGGTAGCAGATCCCTGATGGCGATTTTTAATGGCTGTACCAACCATCCCGAAAAGGAGTGTGGGATTGTTCTTGCAAGTGTCAAGAGCTGTTTCGTAGCTTCTGGCATGGAGTTGGTTTCGAAGCGTTTCAAAAGCTTCTTTTGGTAAAAGCTCGCTGGTTCGAAGGCTTAAGAGTGCATAGGACCATATGCCAACGCTTGCAATCGAAAGCAGCAGGAGGACGGAGTAAATGGTGGGCGATCCAGAAAAGACTTGTCCTAAGTCGATGGTAATTCCGCTGGATTTGATTTCTTCTGCGACTTCTTGTTCTTCTTTTTCGATAGCGGCGATATCTTCTTCGGGGTCGATTTGGAGCTGCTGGACAATCGCAGGTGCAGGGACGGAAAGAGTTTGTGCGGCTGCTTGGGGAACTTCGGTTGCAGGAGCTTCGGTTGATAGCTCAACATCCTGGGTCGGCAAAATCACAGCTTGAGGCTCTTCAACTGCAGCTTCTGTTGCTGGAATGACAATTTCATCGGTATCAATAATTTCTATACTCACTGGATCTTGTGCAAAAACCATGGAGGAGCACAACGTTAAGAGCCATATTTTCTTCATCGTAAATCCCTTAAGTTAAAATAAATTAAGTTTCACCATACCAAGCAGCCGCATCCTTCGTCAACTTGAATATTGATTAGCGCTCTTCTTTCCCTTATAATTTATCTATTATGCAACCAAAAAATCTAAAATTTCCTTACACGTGGGAAGAGCGCCGTCCGGAGATCCGAGATGAGGTACTTTTTATCCCTGATTATTATGATAAACATAAAGAATGGCAGCTTCCGTCTTGGGAGGAGATTTTTGGCAATTCCAATCCTGTTGTTATTGAGTACTGCACAGGTAATGGAACTTGGATTGCAGAAAAAGCCAAAGACAAGTCGAAAAATTGGATTGCGGTTGAATGGAGATTTGAAAGAGTTCAGAAAATATGGTCCAAAAAGAAAAATCAGCAGCTTGACAATCTCTTCATTGTCTGCGGCGATGCTCAGATTTTCATCCGGGAATATTTGAAAGATCAATCGATTGATGGAGTCTTTGTGAATTTTCCAGATCCATGGCCGAAAGAAAAGCATGCGAAAAACCGTCTCTTTCAGCCTCCGTTTATGAAAGAGCTTTCTCGTACGGTTAAAAGCGGCGCGCCTTTTATTGTGGCAACGGATGATCCGCCTTACAGTGAGCAGCTTTGTGAAGTGACACTTGCAAGCGGGGAGTGGGACCCTGTTTTTAAAACGCCCCACTACGTCACTGAGTGGCAAGGATACGGAGCTTCTTATTTTGATTCGCTTTGGAGAGGAAAAGGGCTTGAGATTAGGTATTTTCATTTTGCGAGAAAATCCTTATGAAAACAATTGTTCTTCCCGCAGATGCCTCGCACGATCTTGACTGGACTTCACAGCTGAAAGAAATTTCAGATTCTCAGATTTTAATAGAGTTTGATTTTGGTTGGAATAAAGCTTCTTTTTTTGTGAATGATCAGGCAGCCTTTCAAACTTTTATACTGGCTCTTGATCAATTCACACAAAAAGTATGGCCTCTGATTCAAGACTGGTGCCAAGGAGTCGTCTTATATCGAGGCTCACTTTCTATCTTATCTTGGCTTACTGTTGCAGATGAAGAACTCACAGCCATTGAATCGGCGACTGTTTTTGGCGCTTATTTACATAGGCTCGCTTCGTTTCTGCCCGATGAGGTAATTCCTTATTGTCTTTTTGAAGATCGTGCTGGATTTACAATTGGAGAGGCGGCACAGATTCTTTCGCAAGAAAGGTTTGCTCATGTGCACCTATCGCTGACCTCTTCAGAGATGCCAAGAGCTGTTCTTCTTCCTCCCGATGAGCTTTGTTCTCCTCAGGTTATTCAAAAACTCACAGAAGTGCTTACTGAAGAGCCCACGCTGCGTGTGATTCCGGAAAGATGTTTAAACGAACTTTGGAATGGACTGGATGAACTAATTGTTTTTGAAGAGGTTTTGACGGTTCAAGGAAAAAGACAAATTTTAGGGTTTGAGGCTGCGGGAGGGAAAATTCGGAGCAGAGGGATTTGAACCCCCGACCCTCTGCTCCCAAAGCAGATGCGCTAGCCAAACTGCGCTATGCTCCGAACGGCCATAAGCATAAACACTTTAAATCTTTTAGACAAGACTGTTTTCTAGGTATCATCATTTCAAGACTCTTATACGCTTCATTGGTAAAAAATAATTTTAATGCTTTGAATGGGGACTTATTTCCAATTTAAGCCCCTAAAATGGAAATAAGTCCTAATTTTTGGTAGATAAATCCGATTTTCGATCGTAAAATGGAAATAACTTGCAGAAATCGTATGATAAGTCTAAAATTTTAAATAAAAAGGTATAAGATGCAAAAGCTGATTGGACGAGAAGATGAAATTGAAGTTCTAGACCGCTTATACGAGTCGAAAAACGCGGAGTTTCTTGCTATCTATGGCCGAAGACGTGTAGGTAAAACTTTTTTAATCACGCAGCACTTTAAGAATAAAGGGATATTTTTTGAAGTTACAGGGACTCCAAATGCAAGCGCAAAAGAACAAATAGCCAATTTTCATGATGAATTTTGTTCGCTGTTTGGCACAAAAAAGAAAGCTCCTAAAACATGGGCTGAAGCGTTAAGCCAATTAAAAGATGCTGTAAGCCAGGTAGAGCCATCTCAAAAAGTGATTATTTTCTTTGATGAATTGCCCTGGCTTGCTTCAGGCAGATCGCGATTTTTACAAGCTCTTGACTACTACTGGAATCGTCATTTTTCTAGGATGCCAAATGTACTTTTAATTGTCTGTGGTTCGTCTGCATTTTGGATGGTCAGTCAAATCGTAAACAATAAGGGTGGCCTCTATGGACGGTTAAGCGCTCATCTTCGTATGACGCCGTTTTCCTTAGCTACAACTGAAAAGTATCTTCAAAGTCGAGGTATTGATTTGCCGAAAGCCCAAATTTGTGAAGTTTATATGGTTACTGGAGGTGTTCCTAAATATCTTTCCTATTTAGAACCGGGCCGATCAGCTGCACAGTGTATTCA
>JAGOLG010000021.1 GCA_017994195.1 Rhabdochlamydiaceae bacterium | reverse complement strand
TCCAGAAAGTGCTTTGCCAGGTGGAGTCTCTTTTCCAAGGAGTAGCGATTTGCAACTAAGCCATGATCCTTCAGAGCGCGACTTCATTTCAAAGGCTGTGTCATAAGGGATTGTGTAAAAAGGAGCAAAGGCATCCGATGAGCGCACATTCATATCGATCACTGTTTGGAGGTAATCAATTTTTTTGCTCCCTTCGCAGAAAAGATTTAAATCGAGCGCTTGTGAGTGGAGCTCTCCTTCCAAATAAAATGACCGTCCACCGCGCGTCCATCGCCCCTTGCCTTGAAGTGTATAGATCATTTGGACTTCAGTTTTGCGGTTAATAACCGTGATTTCATCAAAGCTTGCCGATCTTAACGAAAACGATCCGTTAGGGATTTTTATAGGAGCAGACGTCGAAGAATCACTCAACTCATACGTAATTTTCGTATGATCTGCATGGAGGTAGCTAACGCCGAAATGTCCTCGAAGAAGGGGAAGAAACGCAATCCGAAGCCTCAATTGATCGACATCAATGGTATCGCCGCCGGGCAGCGTTGCATGGACATTGGTAAAGGTCCACTTGAGTGGCAGCTCTCCTTCAATTTTCTCAATCGAGAGTTGTATGCCTGCTTGGAGGGCAATTTCTTGCAGCACTTGCGATAGCTGCTCTTTGGTCCAGCGGCTTTGCAAAAGCAGCAGCGCTCCTGAAACCAAAAGGAAGAGAGACAAGACTGAAATAAAGAGATACCGAATGAGCTTCATCAGAATGTTTGTCCTATGCTTACAAGTATTCTATATCTTGAGTCGATGTGTTTACGCCGGTCAATAGGGAATGCCACATCGAATCGTATGGGACCTAAAAAAGTAAAATACCGCAGTCCTATCCCTGCAGATTTGTACCATTTTTCATCCCATTTCGGGAAGGAGGAAAGCTCGACTTCTCCTAGGTCGAAGAAGGGGACGATACCGATGGTTTTGCTAATCCTAAAGCGTCCCTCCAGGGTATAAAAGAGGCCGAACCTGCCGCCGATCGGTTTATGTCCATCGAGCGGGCTGACAGTTTTAAAACGATATCCTCGCAAATCTTCATCTGTGCCTCCCAGAACGCGTTTAGGGACCGGCACAGACCCTAATTTTGGGCTCCAAATCGAATCAACCATGATGAGGTTTGCAATCACAAAATAGTTTGTGCGGGTGACTTGGGTATAAAAAGCATAGGAGACAGAGATAGGGAGGTAATACCTATCTATGTCTGAAAAATTCATAGAAGGGATGAGCTTGACCTCTAGCGTCTGTCCCTTTGTAGGATCTAAAAGATGATTAGCGCTGCTGAATCGAAAGTAAAGAGGGACTTCCAAAAGCGAAAATGTTCCATTATGAACCGAATTAGTGACAAAGAGGCGCTCTAACTTAAGACCGATAGAAACTAGATACCTTGTATTAATCCGCCTTTCAATCCTTTGCGTAATATTGTACGACCTTTCATGGTAGGTGAAAATAGATTCTTGCATCGCTTGAGCTTGGAACACATAGTCTTGATCGACCTTCCACCAATCTGGAACAAAATAGGTCGCTGTTCCGGTATGAGTTCTAGCTGTCACATCGCCTTTTAAAGAAAGAGTTCTTCCAAGACGCGAAACATTTCTATTTTCCCACCCAAAAGTAAGACCGGGTCCGAAAAAGGTTTGATAGCTGGCTCCGACATTGACACTTTTATGTTTGGTCTCTGTTGCTTCGATCCGCATCTGCAGCTCTTTTTCAGCATTCGGTGTTTCATCATGTGTAATAATGACAGAGCTAAAAAGACCGGTATCCAGCAGATTTTTTTGAGTCTCCTCTACCAGTTTTGAATCATAAACCCCGCCCTCTTTCCAAAGGGTCTTGTTTTCAAAGAGTTTCTTTTTAATGCGCGGAGAACCTTTAATCACAGACTCCCCAAAATAGGTCAGCTTGCCTGCATCGATTGTTAAGTGGACTCCAACCTGCTTTGTTTTGTAGTCAGCAATGATTTGACGATCAATCACATCCGCCAGCGGGTAGCCGCACTGGCTAAGTAGCGTAAGACCTTTTTGCTCGGCATCAATGATCACGGCCGCATTTGCCGGCGCTCCCAGCTCAATTCCTAAAGCATCCAGTGGAAGAGAGGGCAGATAGGAGCCATCTGAGGTGACATCCGTTTCAAATGAACCGATCGTATAGATAATGCCCGGCTCAATCATGATAAAAACATCGACCTCATCGCCTTCTTGCACGATTTGCACCTGAGCCGATGCATCATAGTAGCCATGAGAATGAAGCGCTTTTAAAATATCAGGAATATCCGATTCGGCTCTATATCTGAGCGCGTTGATTGAGATAGGTTTTTTTTCTTTAAGAGTCGTTAAAAAGGTCGCACCTTTGACCGTTTCAAGGGCATCTTTATCATCCAGTCCCAAAAAATGGACTTTGTAATCGATCGGCCCGGCCAGAAGCATCAAAGGTGTTAAAAAAGCTAAAACATATGAACGCATTATTCTCATAATGCCCTTGCATCTTTTTTTTTTCGAGAGCATACTTTTTCCATGCTTAGAGAAAAAAGTTTTGCTATTTTCGAGGCTTCCAAGCAAAAAATCCCAGGCGGAGTTAATTCGCCCGTGAGATCTTTTCCAGGACTTGAGATGACTCCTCTCATTGCCACAAGAGGGGAAGGACCCTATATCTGGGATGCCGATGACCACCGCTATATCGACTACTGTGGAAGCTGGGGCTCGCTGATTTTAGGCCATGCTCCTCCCTCTGTCGTAGAAGCAGCTACTCTGCAGCTTAAAAAAGGATCGAGTTTTGGCATCGCCACGCCTTATGAAATAGAGCTTGCCTCAAAAATTTGTTATCATCTGCCTTCCATCGAAAAAATTCGTTTTGTTTCATCCGGCACCGAAGCTACCATGAGCGCGCTCCGCGTGGCCCGTGGAGCCACAGGAAAACCCACGATTATTAAATTCATTGGACACTACCATGGACATGCCGACGGACTCCTGGTACGAGCAGGTTCAGGAGTAGTGCAAGTCAACCCTGAAGCTTCGTCTAAAGGGATTCCAAGCGACTTTGTAAAACACACCCTATGTTTGCCCTTCAATGATCTTGCAGCTTGTAGAGAAGTTCTTCATTCGCGCGATGACATTGCCGCCGTAATTTTAGAGCCGATTGCTGCCAATATGGGGGTCGTGCCGGCAGCATCTGATTTTATGGAGATGCTCCGAGAAGAAACCGCTCGCAAGGGCGTGATTCTCATCTACGATGAGGTCATCACAGGATTTCGAGTGGGACTTTCTGGCGCGCAAGGATTATATAAAATCACACCTGATCTTACCTGCCTTGGCAAAATCATCGGCGGCGGTTTTCCAGCTGCAGCTTTTGGCGGGCGTGCAGATCTCATGGATCACTTAGCTCCTCTCGGCCAAGTCTACCAAGCAGGCACTCTCTCCGGAAACCCTGTCGCAATGTGCGCAGGCTTAGCGACATTAACTGCGCTTGAGCAGCCCGGTTTTTATACTAATTTAGAAGCAAACACAACGCCTCTTGTAGAAGCTTTAAGAAAAAAAATTCCCGGACATGTTACACAAGTTGGATCAATGTTTACGCCTTTCTTCGCTCAAAGAGAGCTCTATGTTCAACTTTTCAAGCATCTTTTCTCTAAACAAATCTATTTTGCCCCCTCCGCTTACGAAGCGAATTTTGTCTCCTCGGCACATCATAAAGCAGATATCGACCGCACCATCGATGCCATCCAAGATTTTTTGCTAGAATAGAATTCATCTAACCTGGTAACAAAAAGTTATGCCCAAGGCCTTATCAAACAAGCTCGAAGAGATCATCCACTTTTGCCGTGGACGTAAAGAATTAACCGTCGCTGAGTTTTTAGATCAACTCGGTACAAAAGGCCCTGCCATTCTAACGCTGGTGTTTTCGATTCCATTCTTATTTCTCGCCTCGATACCAGGACTCATGATGGCCTTTGGAGTAATTATTTTCCTCTCAGGCATGCGCGTTGCGTTCGGTAAGCCCATCTGGGTTCATAAAATTTTGCGCCGCAAACAGTTATCCGCAGATAAAATGGCTCATCGCCTTGTAAAATGGGTTAAGTTTTGCAAAAAAATAGAAAAGACCATCCATCCGCGCGGCACTATTTATCAGCAGAGCCCTTTTCTACAGACTTTTAATGGATTTATTCTATCTCTGTGCGGATTCTTTCTCTTCCTGCACCTTCCGCCGCTGACACTTTTTCTTCCCGCTCTTGGAGTCTTTCTGCTTTCAATCGGCGTTTTAGAAGAAGATCTTTGGGTGATGATCGCCGCCTACATCGTCCTCTTCATCAAAGCACTCTTACTCTTTATTCCTCTGATCACAACCCATCCTGCTTAAAGAACTCCGTGAAAAGACACAAAAACTCTTTGTATCAGACTTCGAATGCGTTTTTCTATACATAGCTTGTCTATACTCCGACCGCTCTGAAAATGTGATTTAGAAGATAGCGAAAGTTCCCGCGATTGGACGATCTTAAGTCGATCAATATTAGCAATATGGATCGACTTAAGATCGTCCAATCCCTGGACTTTGGCATCTTCTAAATTCACATTTTCAGAGCGGTCGGAGTATAATTATTTCTACTGTTCAATCTGGGCAGCAATGGGCTCCAAATTCGATCTTTCTGGTTCATCGATCGCTGTAGATAATAAGAGAATTTCTTGGCGAAGCCGCTGTATATGAGTCTGGGACTTTTCAAATTCTTGGAAGCTATTTTCATCTTGAGGTTGAGACATAAAAATAGTGATACTCTGCTCAACTAGTTCAAGCATTGCATCTGTACTTTTCAAGTGATCTCTCATCTGTTGAAAAGATGATTCAATATTTTGGCAATTTTGATAAATACGAGCATTCACTTCTTCAGCTTGTCGGGCGGTCATTTCATGTCGGTGTTGGGTGAATTTATTCCATAACTTACGCATTGCTTGAATTTGATCCATTTGACGCCGAAGTATAGACTTGCACTCGTCGATATCTCTCTCGGTTTTTGGAAGGAAGATATATATTTTGCTCAAGGCACTTTTTAGATGAATTTGTTGAGTTAATGAAATAGTCTCATTGCGAAGCTGTCGCATGCGTGTTTTGAGTTCTTCTCGTTTTTTAAGATTACTTTCCGGGGTAGATTCATATTCAGTAACAACACTTGCTAATTCCCGTGTTACTTGAAGTTGCTGCATATGGAGCGAGTTCGTAGCTCTACAGAGGTCGATGGTTGTCCGAACGCTTTCAATGATTGCATCAGCCATTTTCAAGAGATCTTCTGTATTCATACTTGATGAATTTGAACTCTGATTTCTTGGTTGAGGTATCAAAGCATCTATAGCAGCAAAATGCCGAAGCTGTTGTTGATTCATATGGCTCTTTTGTCGTTCATGATCGCGAAAGATGCTTTCTCTTTGTATTTGACGGTTTTTTTGTTCACGCTCTGAACTTATATAAGTAAATATAAACAGTGGTACAAACGCCCAAGGCGCCATAGAACGTGTGCCTTCTAATTTTAAAAGAAATAAAGAAGGAATGCTGCTTACGAAGGCAGCTTTAACTATAGAAGATATCTTAGAGGACGCATGCGATTTAACATCTGCTTGAGCAGCACCTTGATGGCCAGGAGCTCCCATTAGTCGTGACAAGAATGACATATTTACTCCATTAAATTGTATTTGCTGTGATTTTGCAAAACACACGTTGCGTTTTCTGTTAAATCACATATTTGTTTGCTTTTATTATATAACTAAGACAATTTAACAATAATCAAATTAGTTTTTATTAATAATAAAAATAACTTAATCAAAATTTATGGATTAATTTATAAAGACTCAAGAAATAACTTTGATGCTAAGAAAGCATAAACTTGTTTGTCGCATAAGGTTGAAGATTAGTCTTTTTAAGATTCTTCGGGCGAAGCAGTTTCTAGGTCCATGATGCGCCTCACTTCAAGCTGAGATTCAGCAATGACTGTTTGCTTTCCATCGACTTCAATCACATAGAGCATCGTTTTTGGGCTCAAAGATTTTTTTTCAATGACCTTGATGGCATGACCTGAAGTGCTGCCAAATCGTCCTCCGGATAGTTTTCTCATGACCCAAATCGTTGCGACAATGCCTACAATGACTGTGACAAACGTGATTGCCATTTTCAGAAAAGCACCCTCATAACTCGGAAGTGGTTCTGGAGTAGGGGTTTGTGTCTGAGTCTCTATAACTGCAAGTAAAAGCTTAAGCATAAGACTCATGATTGAGGATTATCTGTTTATTTTCAATAGTGTACAATGTCTACATGAAATCAGTCGAATTAGCCATCAAAGCTGGAAGGGCAAGACAAAGCCCGCTTACTGGGTTTGTACATCACAGTTATGAAAATATCGAACGGGCATCCGATACAATACCCGTTTATGAAAATTTCTGCTTCGCTTTAGCTCTTTTTCGAACAAAATCAGTAGAGAACATCTTAGAAGCCAAAACGCTTTTAGAACGTCTTTTTGCTTTTCAAACGTCTGAGGGCTTTCCGATTTACCTTCATGAATTTCCCCTTGTCACATCGGTCAAATCACGCAGGCTCGAGCAAAAACTTTCCATTGTCGCTCAATTTTTCCTCCGAGACTTTTCTTCTGTTTTAGGTGATTTTCTTCGCTCTAAACTTGAATCGCTCATCCGACCAATCGATAAAACAGAAGACCCTGCCGATTTTCTAATACAGTCTCAGCTCACAGGAGACGATATTGAGCCAGCGCTCCGCTTATGGGATCCAATAGCTCTTTGTTTTACAGGCCCTCAGAAGCAAGAAAAAGGGGAGCCGGCCGTAACCCTCTATGATCTCATCTTAGGAGAGTGGGGTGGGAAAATGCCCGCGCGCGCGCTGCCCGATCACCCAGCTCATCTTCTCGCCGCTTTGATCTACCCCCGGGAAGTTTCTGTTACACAGCCTTCTCAGAGCTGGACCCGCAGGTTTTGGGGAACAGGCGCTCCCACTCATTCAGCCCTCCTAAATGCAGCGGGAATGATATCAGAAGAAGGGGACATCCTTTATATCGACCTTCCCGAGAAAGAAGTGCATGATGAAGTTGAAGTGTGTTACTTCATGAATCGTTGGCCCGGAGCTGCTCTAACATCCACAACTTTTCAGCTGGATGAACCGATCTGCATCGAATCAGGCGGACTCAAATTTGAGATGATCTTCTCACTTATCGAAGGGGAAGGACGTTTTTGGGGACATCTGCATCTCGGCAACCGCCCCGGTCAAATCGGATGCAAAGCAGCGCTGAAGCACGAAGCTTTTGATCGCACCATCGCTCTCAGAACAATCGAGCGGACAAAACCGGCTCGTATCAAAATTGCTTTCCGATTATTATCCAATTAATGATAACCCTAGACACTCTAGATGCGCGCCTCTTTGAATCGGCAAGCAAAACACTTTCTCCAACAAAGAAGCTCTTTCTTCAAGCTAAATGGGATCAAATCCGAAATGTTGCCAGTCAAAACGCCGGATATGGACTATGGGGCTCTCATCTTCGCAAATTAACCGATGAACAACAGAATCTACTTGAGCAGAAATTTAAAGAAACCATCCGAAGCATTGAAGAAGAGCACCTTCATCTCGAAGAAAGCTTTATTCAGCAGCACCCCGACCTTGCCGGCCTCTGCTTTCTAATAGATCCTTCAAGCGAGGCGTTTAAAAAGTTTTTCGAGCAAGGAAATGTGAGAGCGCTTTTTTGGGAATACGACTCAAAATTAGTCGCCCAGCACCGCGCTCATTTTCAGGAAGTATTTAAATTTCTATTCCATCATCCGAACTGGCAAATCCGTGACAACCTCGTCTCTGAAATGCTCGTCGGTAATTTAATCGCGCTTCTCCCTTTTTTCGACTTTGAAAATCATTCCAAACTTTTCCTCTTAAGATTCATTGATAATG
The DNA here is from genome assembly GCA_017994195.1 of Rhabdochlamydiaceae bacterium. Classification (GTDB taxonomy): domain Bacteria; phylum Chlamydiota; class Chlamydiia; order Chlamydiales; family Rhabdochlamydiaceae; genus PALSA-1444. The sequence continues at coordinate 13,605 of JAGOLG010000021.1, read as the reverse complement.
AGTGGAAACTCGTCCCCTACATGCTCAGCTATATCCCGCTTGTAGAAAATGAGATTTATGCCTACGGCTTAGAGCCGATCGATGAACCAACAGCGAATCCCATCTTAATTTTCCAAGGAACGCCATATCCCGCAGCCCATGGTTTTTTCGAAGCTCTTTGGAGTGATTTGCATCCCATTAAATCTGTCGGAGAAGAGATTTTTAAGCAGGGAAAACCCGCGCTCGATGAGTGGATTAAAGGGAAAGAGAAAATCGATTGTTATGGGATGAGTTTAGGCGGTGCCTTAGCTTACCATGCAGGTCACGCCTACGGAAACAAAATCAATGTGCATGCCTACGCCTCTCCAGGGCTCATCCCCATGAAAGGTGGTCTCACAGAGATCCATGGCAGAGTCTTTTTTCACTTAAAAGACCTCATCAGATCGATTGGGTATCATCCGGAATCTGAGAATTTTGAAGTTTATGCAGTGGTCACCGATGCCGACCTTAACTTCCTGGCAGCCCATGCCCATCCTGCAGGACTGGGCCCAACTGTCGTCCTAAAAGTAGATCCCAAGCATGAAAATCAAACATGGCTTAGATATTTTGCGAATATCTTGAAAATCACCGTGTCAACACTCTTGTTTCTGGTCTTGCTACCCATTAAGCTTATTCTACAAGCTATTCAGTGGTTCCGCTGATAAGAGCTGGACTATCCATACCGATGCCCATTGCATGCAGACCGTTGTCGACATAAAGTGTCACGCCCGTAATCGCCGACGCAGCAGGAGAAGCCAAAAATAGCGCAGCTTGTCCCACTTCTTCGCTTTCTAAATCTTTGCTCAGCGGCGCATTCACCAATGAATAGGCAATCATGCTGTCGATAAAACCAATTGCTCTTGCAGCCCTGCTTCGCAGCGGACCTGCAGAAATCGTATTGACCCGGATCTTCCATTTTCTTCCGGCTTCCCACGCTAGCATGCGCGTGTCGCTCTCAAGAGCCGCTTTAGCAGAACTCATTCCTCCGCCATAACCCGGAATAGCTCTTTCTGAAGCAATATACGTTAAAGAAATCGTTGATCCGCCCTCATTCAAGAGAGGACCAAAATGCTGCAAAAGGCTTACAAATGAATAAGCCGATGCGCTCATCGCAGCCAGATAGCCGTTTCTGGAAGTTTCAAGAAGAGGTTTTTTTACTTCAGGGCCGTTAGCTAATGAGTGGATCAAGATGTCAATTTTCCCAAAATCTTTTTCCACTTGAGCTGCCACCTCCGAGATCGTATACCCCGAAGCATCTTGATACCGCTTGTTTTCCTTAATATCCTGAGGAACATCTTCAGGCTTATCAAAAGCTGCATCCAGCGCATAGACCTTCTTGTATTCCATGAGCTTGCCATTTTTCATCTTGCGCGAGTCATCGAATTTTCCCATGCTCCAAGACTGTGTAAAAATCTTTACAATCGGCGTCCATGTTCCAATGATGATCTCAGCTCCGGCACCAGCCAGCTCCTTAGCAATGGCCCAGCCGTATCCTTGATCGTCTCCAATCCCTGCTATAAAAGCTTTTTTACCTTTTAGATCCATATGTTCCTCATTTTAAAATGTGGAGTATACCATATTTAAGCAAAAACTGTCTGCCTGCGAATTCCAAGCGTGATAGCCCAAAGAAATAGAACGATCCCAATAGATTCTAAAAGGGGAGGGAGCTCCCAGAGCAGGATATAGTAAAAAAGAACACCGAAGATCGTTTCAAAAATCGTCAGCTGTCCTGCTAAAGAGACCGGCAGAGATAGACTGGCTTTATTCCAAAGACCCTCTGCGATGGAGGAGCATAAAATCCCTAAGATCAAGCAGCCTGTAATAAAATATTTTAGATCGGTGCTCCACTGACTATAGCTATTAAGGTTAATTTGATTTTGAAGTGCAAAGCCTACAAGAACGACCCAAAAAATCGACATGACACCAATCAAATTATTCCAATCATAGGAATTAACGGTGGGATTTTGTTTTAAAAAACGTGCATTGGCCACGACATACCAGCTCCAAACCAGCAGTGCAAGGGCGGAATAAAAAAGTCCCCATAAATGGGTTTGAGGACTTGCGCTTGTTTGAAGGTGAGGCGCGTTGATCAAGAAAAGACCGATCAAAATCAAAATCGAGGGTGTTATCAAACTCCGGTAGGTAACTTCTTTCTGTTTCCAGTTTCCATAGAAGGAGATTGCAATGGGGCTCAGGCCCATGACGAGAGCTGAAATCGCCGGCGTAGCGTATCTGACTCCCATGATGAGGCAGATATAATAACCCACGGTGATCATAAGAGAATAAAAGAGCGATTTAATCCAGACAGTCCGAGGATACCGAAAGCCGCCTTGTGACCAGGTTCTATATATTAGAATTAAAGAGATCGTGCCATACGTCAAATACCTACCTAATGCGATCTCAATCGGACTGAAATGGACCAAGAAGCCCGGTATGATAAAATCCAAACCCCAAAGGAAGCAGGCAAGTAGAGCGTAAACAATTCCTTTATTCAAGAGATAGTGACAGCCTTTTTAGCAGCTTGTTCCTTACGTGTACGATAGAGGATGTAAAAGTTACTTCCTACAATGATTGCAGCGCCGACAATCATAAACATATCGGGTCTTTTATTCCACCAGAAGGCATCGAGGGCAACGACCCAAAAATAGGTTGAATAGTCCACAGGAGCCAAAACCGAGCCCTGTGCAAACCGAAGAGCTTGAGCAATCGCATATTGACCGGCCGCGGTGATGACTCCGACAATTGCAAAAAGTCCCCAATGCTCAAGAGGCATCGACTTCCATGTTGTGATTAGGATGGGACCCATTGCTAGCAACATAACGATATTGGGGTAAATGGCAATCGCTAGGCTATGCTCAGTTGAGGCCAGCCTTCGCATTAAAATCTTATTGAGCGCTCCTAAAAAGGTTCCGACAAGAACGACCACAGCGGCAATTTCAAAGACGTTCGAGCCCGGGCGCATGGCGATCGCAACTCCAACCATTCCGATCCCGACTGCAACCCATCGATCCCAAGAGACAGCTTCTTTCAGCATGAGGGCGCTTAATATGACCATGAACAAAGAAGAGGTATAACTAAGAGTGTAAATAGTTGTCAGCGAAGCGATCGACATGGCGTACATAAAAGAGAGGGTATAGGCTAAGTTGACTAGAAGTCGGATGAGGTGTTTTTTAGGGTGATTGGTTCCGAAAACCTTTTTCACTCCTCCCTGGAAATAGACCGTGAATAGCAGGGGAATCAAGCGAGTGAGCGCTCTTAAAAAAGAGACTTGAGGAACAGAATAGCTCCCCGTCAAATGTTTGGTAAAAGCGTCTGCCAAAGGATAAAGGGCAAGTCCCAAAATCATGAGTAAAATTCCGAGCACCGCTTTATTTTGCAGCTGACGTGTGCCATCCATTTGCGTCGACATGATTCCTCCCAAGATAAAGCGTCTAGGCTACCAAGCCTGAGATCAAATGTAAATTATTATCTTTCGCTTAAGAGATGCTTCGAAAGCGATTGATTCTTAAGTATTAGCGTAAATTTTCTATAGACAGTACATGGCTTGCATAAAATAATAAAATGATATAACATGAGGTTTAACTTCTCGATTCGAGAATCTAAACCGCGCGATTTTAAGGAGTTTCTATGGATATTGATTTAGTGAGCTTAGAGCAAGCTTTGGATGTTTTAGGTCAGCTTTTGCAAGATAGGCAGCAACATTGTGAAATCGTTGCTATCGGAGGCGGAAGCTTACTGCTTTTAGGCCTGATAAGCCGTACAACGAAAGACTTAGACCTAGTTGCGCGGATTGAAGAGGATGAACTGGTTTCAGCAAACCCTCTCCCACATTTTCTTTTACTTGCGATTAAAGAGACAGGACAAGCTCTAGAACTTGGAGATGATTGGATAAACACAGGACCTGCTTCTCTATTGGAAATGGGACTCCCGCCAGGATTTAATAGTCGTATTCAAACTCGTTTTTTTGGAGGTCTAACTCTTCATTTAGCCAGTCGAATAGATCAGATTTGTTTCAAGCTCTACGCAGCAGTGGATCAAGGCCCTTTGAGCAAGCATTTTTCTGATTTGAAATTATTGAACCCTACTGCACAAGAGCTTCTTTTTGCAAAAGACTGGTGCACAGGTCATGATACTTCAGAAGGGTTTTTATTAGAGCTTCAAAAAGCGATGGCAGCGCTCGGAGTTATAGGCGAAAATGCTTAGTCAAGAGTTGGACAGTAATTTAATGGATCTAGCATGGAGCTTTTGGTCGGAGTTAGGAGTGGCTGGAACCTACAACAAAATCCAGAACATTTTAATTCTCCCTGAGGAGCTGATTTTCTTGACTTCAGTACTTGCAGACAAAGATCCCCGTCTGCTAGACGAAGCGCTCGATTGGTGTTCAAAATATCATCGCTTTATTTCTGTTCGTAGGTTGCAGACCTTAGGAAAGGTTTTTGATGATCAAACTCAGGGGGCTTTTTCAATTTTTTCTACGACTCTTAATACCCATGCATCGACGAAATGGCCTATTTTTAAAAAAGTGTCAGGGAGAAAAGTAGGTTTGAGCGGAAAATCAAAACTATCAAATTTTGAATCTCCCTCGATGCTCTATTTGAGGCTGAGAGCTTTATTTGGTGTAGGCGCACGAGCCGATCTGCTCACCTATTGTTTAATGAATGAACAAAAAGAATATCTGATTTCTGATCTAACTGAGATCGGGTATTCAAAAAGAAATCTTGCAGAAGTTATGGATGATTTTGTGAATGCCGGAATCTTTAGTGAAATTCCCGTCAGAAACCAAAAACGTTACGCGTTTATTAAGAGAGTTTTTTTCAAAGAGCTAATGTGTCCTCTGCCTTTGCGATATGTTTCATGGCAGCTTTTTTTAGAAGTGTTTCTGGCTCTACGGTATTCAATTTTGCGTATAGAAAATAAATCGGACAGTGTAAAAGCCATTGAAATACGAAATTTACTTATCAAGTTAGAAGATAAATTACAGAGACTCAATTTGACACCGCCGCCTATGCAATCGGATTTATCGGCTTATTGGAGAAGCTTTGCCGATTGGATTTTAAAGATTACTAAGGGCTCGTAAAACAATAACTTCCCAATCTTAAACTGCGCGAAAGTTCCCGCGGTTTAAGATTGGGAAGTTATTGTTTTACGAGCCCTAACTTCGGTGTTTCTTCATCATAAGACGCTTCCAGCCTTCTGCTGTTAGCAGACGGGTGGAAGGAGCAGGAGATTTAGGGGTGGACTTTTGTTTTTTGCGTGCTGTCGTTTTAGAGACCCTTTTCTTCATAACCCACCTCTACGTTCACTATAGAGGTAACTGGGCGCTATGTCAAGTATTTATTTTAGTCGTCAAGGGATCGGTTTTAGGTTAAATTGTGGTAATGGCAAAGATTACAATCACTTACGATGGAAACCTAAGAACAACAGCCCGGCACACTGAAAATGGGGCTGAAATCGTGACAGACGCACCCAAGGACAATCATGGGAAAGGAGAGCTCTTTTCTCCCACGGATCTATTGGCTGCAGCTTTAGGAACATGTGTTCTGACAATTATGGGTATTTTAGGAGAAAGGCTTAAGGTTGATCTAAAGGGTTTAAGGGGAGAGGTCGAGAAGGAAATGGCAAAAAGTCCCTCGCGCAAGGTGGGAAAAATTGTTGTTCATGTCTACTGTCCTTCTACTTTTGATGCTGCAATGACCTCACGGCTGGAACAGGCAGGAATTGGATGTCCTGTGCACCATAGTCTTCACCCGGAAGTTCAGCAAGAGATTATCTTTCATTGGGGCGAGCCGTGAAATTTCAGACGAGCGCCTCTTTTGAAAAACATCTAAAAGAATCGTATCCCGATCATCTAGCGCATGTCTATTTGTTCATCTCTTCGTGCGAATATGAAAAACGTCTATGGACGGATCATCTGACAAAACTTTTAAAGCAAAAAGACCCCAACCTGCAGATAACGCGTTTTGATGCGACAGAGATCTCTCCGATGATTATCCAAGATGAAGTCAGAGCGCCCAGTCTTTGGGGAGGGCTCCGCGTTCTTATGATTGAGCAGATTGATAAGATAAAACCTTTAGGGCCTTTTTTGGATTTATTAAATCATCCGGCGCCCGATGTTTTTTTGATTTTTTCGGCTTCTTCGGCAAAACCGGTTGCCGAACTGTATCAGAAAGGCAAAAAAGATCTTGTAGCGCTAGATGTCAGCGAAGAAAAACCGTGGGATAAAGAGAGACGTCTGCAAGAGTGGCTGCGGGATGAGGCGCGAAAAGTGGGCAAACAACTCTCCTCTGAGGTGGCGGCAGAGCTTTTGCGGCACTTAGGGCCTGATCTTGCAACTCTGCATCAAGAGTTGAAAAAACTAGCGACGTTTGTGGGAGAAAAAAACATTTTAGAAAGAAAAGATGTGGAGGCTATCTGCGGGGCAAAAGACTTAACAACGGGCTGGCAGCTAGCAGAAACTGTTGTTTGGAAGCAGCCGGCATCTTTGCAAGACAAAATAGGCGATATGGCTTTTTTATTCCCTTTTTTAGGACAAGTCAGATACCACTTACAGCTAGGAGCCCAGCTAGCAGATTTAATCGAGAGAAAAACTCCTATACAAGATCTAAAAAAGCATTTTCCTTCTGTGAGATCGCTGGAGAAATTCATTCCCATCGCTAACGAACGCGGCTCGAAGTTTTTTCTAAACGGTCTTCTAAAGCTTTATGATTTTGAGCTTTTGGCTAAAAGCGCGCCGCTGGATTTAAGCATTGCCTTCGATATTTTTCAAACAAGGATGCATGAAAAAACTTATTCTGCTTCCTAACACACTTCATGAAGAATCTGTATGGAGCTACTCTCCGCCGGCTATCGATGCTTTGATTGCCGAAAGCGATAAAGGCGGCTACCAATTTCTAAAACGGTTCGGCTTGCCTAAATGTCCTATCTATCTTTTGAATGAGCACACTCAAAAACCAGCAGAGTTGATTAAGGTCCAGGAAGCCGTTGTCGGGCTTATCAGCGATGCGGGTTTGCCCTGCCTTGCCGATCCTGGAGCCGCTGTCGTGGAAGCCGCCCACCGTGCTGGCATTGCTGTTGAAGCGGTGCCGGGTCCTAACTCTATCATGATGGCGCTGCAGCTTTCAGGGTTTTCTGGACAGGCATTTACCTTTCATGGCTATTTTCCAAGAGAAGAGCAGCATCTGGCTTCTCTTCTAAAAAAGCTCGATCCTCATTACACGCATCTTTTTATTGAAACGCCTTACAAAACAGAAAAGCTTTTTCTGCTTCTTATAAAATATCTTCCTGCTCATGCAGGTTTGAGCATTTCACTTGAGCTGACAGGACCTCATTCCTATACGAGAACCGATTCTATCGAAGGGTGGAAGAAAAAGCCCCTGCCCGCATCCAAGGCCCGTGCTGTATTCGTCATCCGGCTTAAAGCCACTAAGTAGATAGGTAGAAAAAAATGAAGCAATTTATCTATGAGGGACTCGGTTCTCCGTAGGTCACTGATTAACAATAAGATCTGTAATATTTTCAAAGACATCTTCATGAGAAGTTCTCTGAACGGGGCTAGGCTTATCAAGCACAGAAGTTATTTTGCTTTTAAAATGATCGTCGTTTTTTAACTCGTTGATTATTTTATTCCTAATCTTCGCTTTCCTTTCTGGAGTGATGGTAGTACTTGATAGGAGTTGCGAAATCGCAGTTCTACTGCCTGACATTAATTCGTCTAAAGCAATTTTAACTACGGTCTTTGTAATAGGAAGTATTGTGAAAAATTCTTCTCGATCAATCACTTCAAGAAACAATTTAGCAGGCATATCCATAATTTGTTTATCTAGCTTTGCGGTATCGATTTCCTGGGCTGAAGGGGCGGCCAATAATTTAATTAGACACATGTAAATGCACTGAGTGCATGTTGATGGTGTCTTGTTCTTTAGCCATTCCACTAGAAGATCGACAGGTGTTGTACCATCAGGTCCTTTTTCTGATGCATTAATAAAGTCAGATTTAAACAAAATGTCTATCATTGCGTCACAACTATAAAATCGTCCTTTATCTATATTTGAAAGCAGCTGTTTTATTATAGCAGTTGTGGCTTGAGGGACTTCTTTCCATCTAGTTAAAAAGGAGCCAGCCTTAATTTCCTGTTTAAACTCATTTCGCAGACCGTAAAATACGCCCTTTGGATCAACGGTATGAACGAAAAATAGATCGTAACTTTCTTTTGCGCATAAATGTGCAATTTTTGTCATCAGCTCTCCTGTAATAGGCGGAATTGAATCTGAATAGGAACTTTGGAAAATCTCATTTAATAGGTTATCGGAAAATATTATTTTCTCATTATTTTCTAGAGCATTCAAAACATAGCGTTTTGCAAAATCACTGTTGAAAGATTCTGTGGCTAATTCACACTGTTCTTGTGTTAGGGGGAAGTTTTTAGATAGATCCCGAACTAAGTCAAGATTTTCCTGAAGACCTGCCATTCGAATAGCCTCTACACGCGCACCATCTGGAATAGCGGCAAGGGCAAGTTCACGCAGTTTGGGATTGGGCCTGTTTATAAGCTCAAGGATTCTATAAAGATCTCCTGATGAGACTGCGTTCTTAAGTGCTAAGTAGTCGCTTATAGGTACCCCTTTTATCTCGAAAACCGTAGCATTGCAAAGTGCACATGCAGGTCTGACTTTAAACCATTCTGCTATGCAACTTTCATGAAAGATGTGTTGTACCTTATGGGCCATCTCATGAGAAACTAAATTCTTATCAAGAGGTTCCCTACAGATGCCACAGGGCTCTTTTTTCTTTGATATATTACAATTATTGAATTGAACCGACATAAAAAACCTTCCTTTATTAAATATTAATTACATAATAGCTATTATACTAAAATATTTAGTTTAATTAAAAAGATATTTTACATCTTATTAAGATGCTGAAGGTTAGGATGTTAAAACAATCTCTTCGGCGACGGAGTCGTAGAAGAGGCGGTCTTGGTCTGTGAGGAGGATTTTTGTGGGGGTGAGGGAGATCCAGCCTTTGGAGATGAGTGGGTTAAGGAGGGCGAGGTCGATGGGGAATTCGCTGCGGGGGGCGCCTTCGAAGAGGCGGAGGCGGACGGCGAGCCGTTCGTGGCTATTTTCCAAGAGAAGAGCAGCATTTGGCTTCTCTTCTAAAAAAGCTCGATCCTCATTACACGCATCTTTTTATTGAAACGCCTTACAAAACAGAAAAGCTTTTTCAGCTTCTCATAAAATATCTTCCTGCTCATGCAGGTTTGAGCATTTCACTTGAGCTGACAGGACCTCATTCCTATACGAGAACCGATTCTATCGAAGGATGGAAGAAAAAGCCCCTGCCTGCATCAAAGGCTAGGGCTGTTTTCGTGATTAATTTTGAGGTAAAACGGAATCAAGGATCTGGACGATCCTAATGCCTGTTTCTGGAGAGCATGGATTGGTATCAGTTTTTTCATTCAAGTAGTCGACAGCTTTTTTCAGATGCTTGCCCATTGTATCATCAGGGATGGAAGGAATGGTTTTCACAATTTTTCCATCGGAAAGAGTCACAACTTCGCCGATGCTCCGAGGATGATCAGGGAGCGGCTCATAAAAACCAACTACTGTGAAGGGGATATTTTCTTGGGAGATTCCTTCGATAGCAACGACTCGATAGCGAGGCGCGGTTTCTTCTTCTTTAATAGGTGGACGACTGTAAGGAGGGTAGTGATTTTTGATGTCGCCTTTCATCGAAGAATAAAGATTGATTTGGAAATCATCCATTTGAAATAAAATGTCGGCAGATCCTTGCAGAGGGAACTCAGGTGACAGATCTTCATAGACGACAGAAGTGGGCTTAGACGGAATAGAAAGGCCCAGTGAATCTAGGATCGTAATAATATGTGTTCCTTCATATTTAAAAGCTCCTTCTGGATCAACGTACCGGCCCTTTTTAAAATCGGCTGTTCGATTTTTATCCATCTCAATAACAATGCGAGTCGGCTTTAGCTTGAGATCTTCAAGAGCGATTTTGCGTACGGTTTCTGTGATGTCAGAGCTGAGATAGTTTTCATTGACAACGATTTTCCCTTGAAAAGTCTTTAGCAATTCTTGCAGCTCGCCGACTTGATCAGACATGCAGATAGGTTTTTCTACAATGATGCGAGCTTGTGGATCAATCTGGATGATTTTCTTCATTACCGGGAGGTGCTCTTCAGGAGGTGTACAGATATCCCAGAAAAGAGGTTTTAGAATAGCTGCCTCTTCATAAGAGTTGCACCACTTGATTCCTTTTGCAAGAACAGCGGCTTTTTTCTGCTCATCTATTTCAATGACGCCGGCTGTTTCAACATCTACTAGCTTTAGTTTTTGTTCATGCAGCGGGGCAACGGTCCCTACACCGACTCTAATACATGTTACTGCGGATAGTTGTAATGACATAAAAGTTAAAATTAAAAATTTCATAAAATGATTTCTTCTGCCACAGAATTGTAAAATAAACGTTCTTTATCTGTTAGCAGAACTTTTGCAGAATCATCTTAAAAGACGATGGATCTTAACAAATGACGCACCAGTTATTTTCTGTCAAAGATCTAGGAGGGCATTGGAAGTTCAATTTACTAAGAGCTCGTTCGATACTATCCATGGTTCGTGGTGAAGCACTGTGCCTTTTTGCGCATGTATCAATAGATTCCCCTTTCAATTTTGGAAGTAGCTCTATTAAACACGCATCATGCGAAAAGGTCTGATACATTTCGTCTTTAATCCGATCTATCAATGTTTGAAAAATGGTAAAGTAATCAGGAATATTACCATCCGGATAGAGCTCCTTGAGAGTGGCCTCTAGTTTGCTTTTTCTCAGCTGATTACTGCAGACCTCTACAGCAAGAGCGTCCATGCGTGAATATGGGCTAGAATAGCCTATTTTTATAGCCATATTGCCTCCTTGTACCTAATAAAAACATAACTTTATCGTAAAAGCTTGTTTTAGTCAACTTTTAGATGTTAATAAAAAATTTATGTTTTTAATTTTATTTTATATTCGAATATTATAATTATTAAACATTAAAAATGAGGACCGATATGAGTATTCCTAGGACTTCCGAATCAAAATCACTTTCAATCCACCCCCAAGTGTCCATAAGTCGTTTTTCTCAGCTATCATTATTTGCAGGATCAGTCAAAGAGACAATTGTAGGAGTAGTTAAAAAATACCCCTTATTTGCAAGATCTACTATAGGTGCCTTTGCAATAGGGGGATTGGTGGCTTACAAATACTACACATCCTTAGATAGGTCTATTGAGAGGTTGGTGAGTAACAGCTCTAGGTTATTCGATAAAGCATGCAAAGAAAATATTGGAGCATTTTTAGAACGAAATTGGAATAAATTAGGTTTGCCCGGTTCTTGCAAGAATATTGCAAACTCTCATTTTCTGGAAAATAAATTACTCAGGATTATTCAAAATGATCACCAACCGATTATTTTAAGACAAAAAATTGCTAAAAATGTTGTTCGTAATTTTTGCCGCTTTATAGCTCATTCGTTACGTAGAGTAGAGCATGACTTAGTGCATGACCTACAATTTCGAGAGCTATTCAATATTCAAGGCAATCCTAATATCCAAAGGGTAGAAATATTAGGTGATGAAACACATAACAAAGGAACTAATCCTCTTTGTATTGCTATTCTTTTACCTGGGGACCAAAGAATCATTTACAAACCTCGTTCTGTTCAGTCTGAAAGCTTAATTTGCGGAACCAATAAAAGTTTATTTCAACGCCTGAACTTACCCATTTATCGTGTGTATGAAAAACAAGGAGAGAGCTATGGTTATTGTGAATATTTGGTGAATCTACAAGAAGAAAACACTTTTAATTTTATAGATGAACTTGGAAGGCTTTATATTGAGTTTGGAAAAATAGAGAAAGTGGCTAGAGCTATTGGTCTAAGTGATCTTCACTATGATAATATCATCATATCAGGGAAACGTCCGCATTTAATTGATACAGAGGTTGTATCAATGCCTGCTATTGAAGGTGTATATCAAACCCACCTATTCGGAGTAGAAAGACCTGGCGCGCTTGCAAGTACTGGAGAGAGTAAGAATCATATTTGGCTTAATAGGGATCTTATTCAACAATTTAACTTGAGTAATTATGCCGCTGAAGAAATAGAAGAAGATCTATTTGAAACAGGAATGACAGGGCCAGCCTTGGCACGCTCTGGGTTAACGGATTTTATTCAAACAATAGCCAATCAAACCCATCCAGAAATTACAAATTTTGAACTAGGTGATCTTCATGAGACAAGAGAGGCGCTAAAAGCTCATGCTAATCGAATTGTGTTGATAGATACGCAAGATTTAAGCGTATATATAAGACAAGATATTGATTTGGCGCGAAATAACTTCTCAGACGCTCTTAAACAGGGGATCGGCATGTGGGGATTTCAGGTTGATGAAAATCAATGGGCTGAAGTCCTTGATAAATTTGAGCAAGACTTAAGAGATAATGATGTTCCTATTTTTTACTACCGTGCTGCAACCCGCGAAATTTACTATGGTTTGCTCAGGATCGCTATCCAGGCGCAGATAAATTGAGGCGTGTACCAACTTAGAATAAAAGCCGTATGAATGAATAGTCGATCATTAAGGTGGCTATAAAATGATCTCTTCTGCCACGAAATCATAGAAGAGGCGGCCTTGATCTGTCAGTAGAATTCAGGAAGTAGCGAATCAACATCACTTGTTCCTATAGGAGGATTCTGTAGCTTCTGATCAGCAAGATAGAGTTTATAAATGAATAGAGCAAAACCGCCTCCGATCACAACAAATTCACGCCATGGGCCGATCGAATTCAGAAATTCTGAGATGATCTTGTCTTCCTGACTTTGTATCATTTGATTAACGATTCCTATAGATTTGTTTCAGCTCCGGGATTCGTTCCGCCATGAATTCCGCTTGTTCTTGTCCACGCAATGGAAAATGGTAAAGATCTAGAAAAGTTAGAAGCACAGGACAAATTTTCATGCCTTTATATAGGCCCATACTATTTTCAAGCAAGCTTTTGTAATAAGGCTCTATAAGCAAAACCTCATAACCTCTATCTTGTTGTTCTAATTGAAGAAGATCTTCGAGCTTTGGTCTGATAGTAGAATCAAGCACGTATAGTTCAAGAGTGTTCAAATTGGTATTCTTATAACCATGCGCCTCAGCCGAAGAATGAAGGGCTAATGCCACTTTTGGGCTTAATTTTGACTTTTTTAGCGCTTCAAGCAGTTCTGCTTTCCCTTGAAAGGCCGAGCGATAAGTCCACATTTTACATTTCTTCGCGATGCTATAATGTTCTAGCCAGTTTTTGAGAAGAAGGCTCGACTTTTTGAAGAAAAACCGCTTAGCGGTTCTCACGCCTTCTGTTTTTAGAATTCCCTTGAATATCAAGACTTCAAAAACCTTCTGGACAAGACCGAGGCTGACCCCGATTTGTTTGGCCGCTTCTCTTAACGAAAAGCCTTTCTTATCTATACCCACTCGCAAAAGCCAATCCAAGATGAGCGCAGACTTATCAGCATAGATATTGCTTTCTGCCGGGTCCTCATTGGAACTC
>JAGOLG010000097.1 GCA_017994195.1 Rhabdochlamydiaceae bacterium | reverse complement strand
TTTTCCTTGAGCCACTAAATAAGCCATTGCCTCGGCAGCTCCAGGAAGAACGCCTAATTCACTCGATCCCCAAAAAACACCATAAGCATCCAGAAGAAACGCATCATAGTGGGAACTCAAATCCTCCAAAGAAAGATTTATTGCTTTTGGACGGTCGGTATTTTTTTTGAAATCAGCCCCTAGTTCCGGCGCTTGATCTGGATAGGCCTTATTAATTATCAGCAGAATCGACGTAAAGAAAAATACCCAGCGAAACATAATTATTTAACCTTTTTGTTTGCTCAGAATATTCGAATCGTCAGAGCTCCGTGAAAAAAGAATCTGGGTGAGAGGATTCGAACCTCCGACCCCTAACACCCCATGCTAGTGCGCTAGCCAAGCTGCGCCACACCCAGATAAAATTAGACTGTTGCCAAACCTTCAAATTCGAATTCGGCTTTTTTGAACTCTGTCACTCCGATGCGAGCGCATTCTTCGATGATTTTTTCTAAAACATCGCCCGGATGCAGCTCTGCGGCAGAGAGATCAACGGAAATAGAAGCGGTGAAATTAACACCTCTTCGGAGACCTTTCACCTTAAAATTGGCGTACATGGTCTCTTTTTTCTTAGAAATATTTTTAAAACGTATCAAATTATTTTCAGCGAGATCTTTCATTCTATTACCCTCAAGTAGCAAATAATCGTAGGGGCACAATCGGTTTCTGTCAATGTCTTTGGAAATATAAATGGTTTTGATAAAATATTTGTCTAATATGGGAATGAAACTCGAAAAAAGCTGGCATGAAAAGCTCAAGGAAGAACTTGAAAAGCCTTATATCCAAGAGCTAAAAAGCTTCCTTCAGTCAGAAAAAGAGGCCGGAAAAATCATTTATCCGCCAGAAGACTTAGTTTTCAATGCCTTGCTGCAAACCCCTTACGAAAAAGTTAAAGTGGTGATCGTAGGCCAGGACCCCTATCATGGAAAAGGGCAAGCTCACGGCCTTTCTTTTAGCGTGCTTCCCGGTGTTTCTCTGCCTCCGTCTTTAAAAAATATCTATAAAGAAATTCAGAATGATTTGGGAATTTCTCCCCCCAAAGATGGATGCCTCCTCCACTGGGCCCAGCAAGGCGTGCTCCTATTAAATGCCACGCTTACAGTGAGGGCCGGAGAGCCGAAATCTCATTATGGAAAAGGATGGGAGCGTTTCACGGATGCGATCATTGATGTCTTGGTGCAGAAAAAAGATCCTATTGTTTTTCTTTTATGGGGAAAGTCTGCTCAAGAAAAGGGCCATCGCGCCATGGGCTCTCATCATGCAGTTTTCCAGGCAGCGCATCCATCGCCGTATTCTGTAGATGGTTTTTTCGGATGCCGTCATTTTTCAAAAGCAAATCAGTTCCTTCAGGGTGTTGGTAAGTCGCCGATTAATTGGTCATAACCCACCTAAAAAAGAGAGATGTGCACAATTCTAAACAAGGACCTCTTGATTTCGACAAAGTTATGAACACCCCATTTTGTAGAGGGAAAAGACGCGGTTATCAACAAATCCACAGCGCTAGATGAGTATCTATATTTTAAAGATCTTAAGAAGAATCTAAAAGAAGCGATGTGGAAAATTCAGGTCTTGAGTAGTATGGCTTTCATGAAAGAACTTTCTTCACACCAGTTTTTTTCATTAGAAGAGTTCGAGCACCAGGCTCTTTTCAAGAAAGATGCTCCTGTGTGGGATGCACTGCATCAACTCTCCTCTTATTTAAAAAATGCCTCTCTTGGAAAAATCGAAATCACCGTTCCTGACACTGCCTATTTAATCAACAGAGAGCAAATCTCAATTGCCAAGGGATGTATTGTTGAACCCGGCGCTTATATCCAAGGCCCTGTCATCTTAGGTCCTGGCACTGTTGTTCGTCACGGAGCTTACATCCGTGGAAATGTTATAACCGGCAAAGATTGCATCATTGGACATGGAACCGAGGTTAAAAACTCAATTTTTCTAAATCGCGCATCGGCGGCTCACTTTAATTATGTCGGCGACTCCATTTTAGGAAATGATGTGAACTTGGGCGCAGGAGTTAAGCTTGCTAACTACAGACTAGATCACGCTCCTGTGACTCTTATGTATCAGGGAAAGAAAGTTGCAACAGATTTAAAAAAGTTTGGGGCGGTTCTTGGAGACCAAACCCAAATTGGATGCAATGCGGTCACGAGCCCCGGAACTTTAATCGGCCCTCGGTCGTTTTGCTATCCATGCATGAATATAAAAGGGGTTTTACCCCCACGAACAATTTATCGAGATAAACCAAACAGGTGAGTTGATTATGGCAATGGCAGCTGAGCTCAATCGAACTTCGCACTTTTATTTTCACCGTGACAAAATTGAACAAGAGATCGCAAAAAGCATTTTAGGTTTTGGAGAAAAAACAAAACTAAGAGATGCCTGTGAATATGCTCTAAAAGGCGGAGGAAAGCGTTTTAGGCCTCTCTTGGTGCTCTTAGTTGCCGAGGCGCTTGGAAACGGCCTGAACGTGCTTGACGCAGCCCTGTCGGTTGAGTTCTTTCATACCGCATCACTTATTGTTGATGATCTTCCTTGCATGGACAATGAAGAGGAAAGAAGAAGCCAACCGACATTGCATAAACTTTATGGCGAGTCGATCGCGCTTCTCTCTAGTTATGCTCTAATCTGCGCTGCATTTGAGAAGATACAAGTCAACGCAAGCAAGATGAAAGAATCGGGTGCCCCTTATCATTCTACTGCGGATCAGGTCGGCATGATTGCGCTGGAGCAAGCAACACGCAGCGCGGGCATCTTAGGCGCTACAGGCGGACAGTTTTTCGATCTGTTTCCTCCCCCGCTTACTCTAGAAACCATCAGACAGGTGATCTACAAAAAGACGGTGACTCTTTTTGAAGTCTCTTTTGTGTTTGGCTGGCTCTTCGGTGGCGGAGAGCTTGTTCGGATTGACAGAGTCAAAAGCTGCGCCTATCATTTTGGAGTAGCGTTTCAAATTGCGGATGATTTAGCGGATCTTGCACAAGACGAAAAAAATCAGCGCGACATCAATTTAGCAAAACACATCGGAAAAGATCGGGCTTTTGTTGTGTTTGAAGAAGAGCTCAGAATGTTTAAGATTACATTGATGGAGCTAGGTCTAGACACACCCTCTTTTAAGAAGATGTGCGACATGCTCCATCAACTGGCGCACCGAAATTTTACGTCTCTTTAGACTTCAGCCAGATTAGCAGGAGCTTCTTCTACTTTGGGCGCAGGTCCTTTCTTGGCGGCGATTTCGAAGATTGCTTTTTCGATTTCATCAGCCATTTTGGGCTGCTTTTCAAGCTCTTCGCGTGCCGCTTCTTTTCCTTGACCCAGGCGGTGTCCGCCGTAGTTATACCAAGTTCCTTTTTTCTCAAGAACTCCATAGTCCGCGCCTAGATCAATGATCGATCCGAGGCGGCAGATCCCTCTGTTGAACATAATATCAAATTCAGCAACTTGGAACGGAGGCGCCATTTTATTTTTTACAATTTTAACCTTAACGCGGTTGCCGGCTTCGCTGTTATCTGGTCCTTTGATCGATCCAATCCGGCGAATATCCATGCGGACCGAAGAGTAGAATTTAAGAGCTCTACCGCCTGTTGTTGTTTCAGGGTTCCCAAACATAACACCGATTTTTTCACGGATTTGGTTGATGAAGATCGCGCAAGTGTTGCTCTTTGAAAGAGTTGCGGCAAGTTTTCGGAGGGCTTGCGACATCATGCGAGCCTGAAGCCCCATGAATTGATCGCCAATTTCTCCCTCGAGTTCGCTTTTAGGAACAAGAGCGGCAACAGAGTCGATGACGATGACGTCAACTGCATTAGAACGAGCCAGTGTTTCTGCGATATTAAGCGCTTCTTCGCCCGAGCTAGGTTGAGAAATCAGAAGTTCATTGACGTTGACGCCGATTCTAGCTGCGTAGCCGGGGTCCAGCGCATGCTCTGCGTCGATATAAGCAGCAAGTCCGCCTGCTTTTTGCGCATTGGCGACGATATGGGTTGCCAGCGTCGATTTACCGGAAGATTCTGGGCCATAAATTTCAACGATACGGCCTCTTGGAACTCCGCCGATTCCAAGCGCAATATCAAGCGCAACAGAACCTGTGTTGATCACGCTGATTTCGTGAGTTGAAGAGTGTTTGCCAAGAGTCATAATAGACCCGTCGCCGAATTGTTTTTCGATTAAAGAAATAGCGGCTTCTAAAGCTTTTTTCTTTCCTGTTTCATGATTTTGAGACATTGAGTGCTCCTTTTAATCTAGATTGAACATGAAAACTCTTCTAGTCAAGTCAAGAAATTAGGATGCCATCTGCGGACAGAAAAGTTTTTATCTTGGAAAAAAGTATATCTCTCCACAAAGTCAGAAATAATGACGCCCTGTCCTAAGAAACTTTCAATAGTATGTTCTGGATCGAGAACAAAAATGACATGTCCGTTCCACACGATCATGTCAAGCGGCTTTACGACCTTTTGCGCTGAAGCGGCATCATGCGGATCAAGTCCGAGATCTTGTCCATAGTTTAATAAATCGCTTGTATTGCGTGGTGTATAGCCCTTCGTTGCTTGATAAAGCAGACCCGAACAATCGGTCCCTTTGCAAATTAAATCGTCAGAAGGGGGAAGCTGTGGATAGAAAGAGGCCATTTCTGGAATGCCTTGAATCCAATTGCCGCCCCAAAAATAACGGACTCCCAAGGCAGATCGCATGAAATTCAGAATAACTTCAGGAGAGGGAAGTTTTTTCTCTCTTTCCGGTGTTTCAGATGGTGCGGGTTTTAAAAATCGGCTGTCGATGTAAAGAGGCGCATGAGAAGGGTAGTCATTTGTCGTCACTTCGCTGACATTATTGGGAAGATGTCTTTGGATGGTAAACTTTGTGTTTGGGAAAACAACAACTTCAACTTCTTTGAGCAGTCCTTGGTAATCTGTCTTCAACGTATGATGATGATGGGGAAATTCTGGTGTGTTGTAGAGGGGCGCAGGTCCTTCTGTGATAGCATAAGTTGACATTTTCTACTCCTGGGCTATAGATTGAGAGGCTAGTCAAGGCAGGGTCATTATGCACATCCTCACAAAATCTATCAAAGTTCTAATTGTTTTGTTGTTATGTGCCGCCTGTTCATCAAAAACTCATGAGGGGCTAAGTGTCAATATCGGTGGAGAGCCGCACACGCTTGATCCTAGAAGAGCGCGAGAGTTGCAGCCGATCACACTCACTAAAATGTTTTTCGAAGGGCTTACGCGTCTTAATCCGGAAGAAAA
>JAGOLG010000096.1 GCA_017994195.1 Rhabdochlamydiaceae bacterium | reverse complement strand
TTTACACTTGTGTTTGTTCGTTTCCTTCAGTTGTTTCAAAACCGTGGCAGCAAAAACCATTTTCTCATTGTATCTACAACGGGCCTTGGCGATACGCTTTGGGCAACACCTGCGATACGCGCTCTTCGAGAAGCTTACCCCAAAGCTTATATAGGCTGTTTGACAACTCCACTTGGCGCACGAGCCCTTCAAGGCAACCCATATCTCAATGAATTTTTTGTATTTACCCGCGGATCATCTCTATTTAAACTCTACTTCAAGCTTCGAAAAAGAAAGATTGGAACAGCCCTACTTTTTCATACATCTCAAAGAGCGATTCTTCCCCTCTGCGCTGTCATTGGGACGTTTTGCCGCATAGGAACCGCCGGTCTGCAAAAAGGCCTCGATACCCTTCTAACAGAGGCGCTTCCCTGGCATGCTTCACATGAAATCGAGCGCAGACTTGATATTGTTCGAGCAGCAGGAGCAAATCCCACAAGTTATGAGCTTGATTTTTTTATCAATGAGGCCGATCGGCAAGCAGCCAAAAAGCTTATTCCGGAAGGACTTGTCATCGGCCTTCACCCGGGAGCTAAAGATCAATTTAAACAGTGGCCTCCTTCCCATTTCGTTAAAGTCGCAAAAAAGCTAAGAGAAGAGCTGGGATGTTCTATTTTAATTACAGCGACGCACGGCGAAAAAAATCTCGCTGAATCTATTTGCGCAGAAATTGGAGAAGCGGCAGTGTTCATTCAGCCGCTGAATATCATGGCAGCAGCGCTAGAAAAGATGACTCTTTTTATCACTAATGATACAGGACCCCTCCATCTTGCACTCGCCATGCAAACACCCACTATTGCACTTTTTTCTCCGACAAGCCCCAAAATCTGCGGCCCTTATTACAACACTCGTGCCATGGTGCTCGAAGCCTCCCCCACATGCTTTCCATGCCTTAAGAAAAAATGCCACGATCCCTTCTGTATGAGACAGATTGGACCTGATGCCGTCATCAAAGCTGCAATTGAACAACTCAAGGTACCTGTATGAAAGCAACCATTGTCATTTTAAACTGGAATGGGAAAAAAGATACCCTTGCTTGTCTGAAATCCCTCAGCCCCTACAAAGACATCATCGTCGTTGATAACGGTTCGCACGACGACTCCGTTCACGAGATCAAAAAACAGTTTCCATGGGTTCAGGTGATTGAAACAGGCATCAATCTTGGCTATGCAGGCGGCAACAATGTCGGCATTGAAGCAGCCCTGCGTCAAGGAGCAGAAGCCGTTCTCCTGCTCAATAACGATACTGTTGTTGATCCCGAAATGATGAACTCGTTTATTGAGAGCGCTGAAAAAAATCCTTCTGTTGGAATCTGGGGCGGATACCCTTTACGTTTTTCAGATCCGGAGCATCTCGATCATTTAGGCGGCGTTTGGCAGAGTGAAAAAGGAGATTTTGAACTCATCGGACTCAGTGCAAAAAAAGGGTTTTGCACAGACAAAAAGTTAGATTATGTCTGCGGCTGCTCCATCTTTATTAGGCGAGAAGTATTTGATAAAATCGGCCTTTTAGAAACAAAATTCTTTTTGTTTTGGGAAGAATCCGACTTTGCAATGCGCGCTAAAAAAGCAGGGTTTGGCATTGAAGTCTGTTATGAAGCTATTCTCTTCCATAAAGTGTCTGCCTCTTTTATTGGAGGAAGTCCGCATAAAAAATATTTCTGGTGGCGCGGCAGGCTCCTTTGGATCGAGCGCAATTGCAGCCCCGAAGAAAAAAAGAGACTCTTCAGCAAGCTTCTTAACCCAGAGCTATGGCATTACAAAAAACTTCTCTGGATTAAAGGAGCGGAACTAAGGCTTCTTAAGCTCCTTCGAAAGCAAAACACCCAAGAAAAAGAAGAAAAGCTCAAACAATACCGTGCAGCCCTCCAAGGTCTGCGCGACTATAAGTCCAATCAGTTTGGATCCGGGCCCTCTTGGCTCTATGCAAGAAAGTCTCTCCGATAATTTAATTCTCTTTTAGTAATATGCTATGCTCAGTCAAGAAAACATTGTAGATAGCAAAAAAAACTGGTAAATGATAAATCTGTTACTAGGGCTGTTTGATTGAACGGCTAAGACTAAAGGTAATATATGCGAAAAGTTTTGCTCTTGATCTTGCCCCTTCTTCTGGTACTTGCCGGTTGTCAAACAAACAGTGTGATCGTCAATGGCGTAGAGGAAAGAGAAGCAAATGAAATTGTCGTTTTCTTAGCAAGCCGTGGAATCAGCGCACAAAAAGTTCCAGCCAAAGCATCGCCAGGCGGGGGCGCTGGGGACACAGGCCCTTCCATGTGGAATATCGCTGTGCCTGAAAACTTAATGACAGATGCTATGGCAATACTCAATCAAAACGGCCTTCCAAGAATCAAGGGCACTAATCTTCTTGAGCTTTTTGCAAAACAAGGGCTTATGACCAGCGACAAAGAAGAAACTATCCGCTATCAAGCAGGACTTGAACAGCAAATCGCTAACACCATCCGTAAAATTGATGGAGTGATCGATGCCGATGTTCAGCTCTCCTTTCCTTCCGATACAACAGCTTCTGTGGGGCCTGCGACTCAAACTCCTATTCAGCGTGTAACGGCTGCAGTCTATGTCAAACACCAAGGGATTGTCGATGACCCTAACAGCCACCTTGTTTCAAAAATTAAACGCCTTGTCGCCGGCAGCGTCAACGGCCTTGATATCAATGACGTGACCGTGATTTCCGATCGCTCCAGATTTACAGACGTTGGGTTGGGCACCTCTTTAGAAGCCGCTCCTTTCCAGCCTCAAGACTATACAAGCATTTGGTCTATTGTTTTGAGCAAAGATTCCGTGCTCCGTTTCAGATTTTTATTTGTGTCTTTAGTCTTTGCTAATATTTTTTTCGTGATCTTGTCAATGTGGACGATTTGGAAAGTCTACCCCATCCTTAGAAGCCATGGCGGACTCCGAAGCCTCTTTAATGTTGCGCCCTTAAGCCAACCTGAACCTGAAAAACCAAAAGAAGAATGACACTTTCAACACGGATCATTCTTAACGCTTTTTTGCATGAATGCCCCACTGAAGAGCGTCAAAGGTTGATTAATTGTTTATCTCCTACAGAAAAGCAAGCCCTCTCTTCCAGCCCTAAAACTTTTGGAAACCCTTTAAAATCACAGGAAGACCCTGAAAAACTTCTTTCATGGATTCATCATTCCTGGATTACGCCTTTTTTAAGAACTCTCTCTGAAAAAGAGATTGGGCTCTTTCTTGCTTCCTTAAGCTCAGAAAAAGTAAGCTCTGTGGGAAAAGATCTGCTCTATGCAGGAAAAATTCCTTCCCTATCGCAGCTTGGTAAACTTTTCTTAAGATCAACACTTGTCCGGTATTTAACAGCCGAAATGGATGATCTGCTTCCGATCGAATGTCTTCCCGAATCACCCCTCAATGATCTCATAGCGCTGCCAACAGATATTCTTATTAATTTTTTAGATCTCCTTGGCCTGCATGATCTCTCAGTCGAGGTGAAACAAATTATCGACAAACAAAAACTTTCCAAAATTGATGAAGCTCTCACTGCAGATCAGTTGCAGTATTTAAAAATCTTGCTTCAAAGCCATGAGCCGGTTGCCTTTTCTCAAATGGGGCTCGTGCATTGGAATGGCGATAAAGAAAAGCTAAAACTCCTTGTCCGACAAAGAGGAGCGAATCGCTTGGCAAAAGCTCTCCATGGACAAGACAGCAGCCTTCAATGGTATGTGCTGCACCGCTTAGATGTTGAAAAAGCGCTTCTCGTTCAAAAACTATCTGCTCCTATCGATAACCCAAGAGCTGCTAAACTTCTCATTCAACAAGTGGTAGAGCTGATCAATTATACAAGAGGATCCAATGAGTAGATTATTTACCCTGATTGAAAGCGAAGAAGTCCACCCATCGTCCGACAAAAAAGTAATCAAATCTGAAGATTTTAGCACTCTACTTGCAGCTAGCGATATCTTAGAAAAAACACGCGCAGACATTGTCGAAGTTAAAGAACGAGCTGAAAAAGAGGCAGAGGATCTCAAGAAAAAAGGATATGACGACGGCTATCAAGAGGGACTTGCTCAGCTGAACGAAATGATCTTGGGGCTTGATAATGAAAAAAAACGGCTCCGCCATGAGATGAATCAACTGATTTTGCCGCTGGCTCTTAAAGCCGCCAAAAAAATCGTTGCAGGAGAACTCAAAGCAAATCCTGAAACGATCGTTAACATCGTAATGCAAGCACTAGCACCCGTAATGCAAAATCACAAGATCACCATCTTTGTGAATAAAGCCGACAAAGAAATTTTAGAAGCAGAAAAAACCCTCCTAAAAGAAAAACTCGAGCAAGTTGAATCTCTTTCCATCAGAGATCGAGATGATATTTCACCGGGCGGCTGCATGATCGAAACAGAATCGGGCATCATCAATGCCACCATTGAAAACCAGTGGCGCGGCATCGAATCTGCGTTTGATCGCTATTTAAAGCAATAATTGCTTGCAGTTTTTGTCTTTTTCCGTTTTGCTCTTTATTGAGGTACGAAATGAAGTGGATCAAATATGTTCTTTTTATAATAATTTTAGTTGGATCTGTCTCCGTTTTTGCAGATGATGCTCAGCTTCCTCCTCAGCTTGTGGAAGGTGAAGTCGGAAACCCTCCCCAGCTCGTCGCAGAACTTGCCGTTTTAGCAGGACTCTCGCTGCTTCCTTATGTTGTGATGCTGCTCACATCCTATGTCAAGATCGTGGTTGTGCTCTCGCTTCTCAGAAACGCTCTCGGAGTCCAGCAGTCTCCTCCGAACCAAGTGCTTAACGGTATCGCCTTGCTCATGAGTATTTACGTGATGTTCCCCACAGGAGTTGCAATGTATAATGCTGCTTCCAAAGCCCTCGCAACAAATCCTCCGCAAGAATTGTTTACAGGAGCGACAGCTCCCTATCTCATCAACGTAATCGATGAAGGGAAAGAACCTTTAAGGGATTTTATTCAGCGCAATAGTATTGGGAAGCACATTACAAGCTTTTATCAACTCGCTTACCGCTCTTATCCAGAAGAATACCGCTCATCACTTAAACAAACTGATTTTTTAGTGCTGATCCCTGCATTTATTACGACACAGCTTAAAGCCGCTTTTGAAATCGGCGTTGTGATTTATCTTCCATTCTTTGTCATCGACCTTGTCGTTTCCAATATCCTACTTGCCATGGGGATGATGATGCTATCTCCGCTCACGATTGCTCTTCCGCTCAAACTGCTGCTGCTTGTGATGGTCGACGGATGGACGATCTTAATCCAAAATCTTGTATTAACTTTTAGATAGGTCTAGAGATGTTTAC
>JAGOLG010000020.1 GCA_017994195.1 Rhabdochlamydiaceae bacterium | reverse complement strand
GCCATAGGCGAAGCAGAACTGCGCTTAGGATATAACTTTTTCTATAACGGCCGAGACCATGTAACCCCTTTTGTAGGAGCAGGTGTCATTAAAAACTATCATATTCATGGTTTGGATTTGCTTTTTAAAAGGGATGGTTCACATCATAAATTCATAAAACTACCAACTGTTGCATACGGAGTATTTGGATTTTTATATGACCATGAGTTCAATACCGTTGTGAATTTAGGATTTAACTTAAAAGGAATGATTGGAGGAGGTACAAAAACACATCCTCACGATTGGGGCTCTCCTGTTGTGGGATTTGATGCAGCACTACCATTAACATTCCGCTTTGGGTACCAGAGGCATTGGGACATCCGCATCGAGCCTTTTGATATTTATCTTCATGGAACAAATATCACTGTGAATTATTTTGGACTCCGCAACACCCTCGGATACCGTTTCTAATTCTTAAAGCCTCCCTCCAAAAGGGAGGCGCTTACAAAAAAGAGGTTACTTTTATTAGCGCTGGAGATTTCGGAACATTTATTGCGAGCTGCTTATTCTAGAGGCATTTTGATCGTAAAGTATTTGCAATTTTTTTCTGTCTTCTTTGAACTTCTCAAGGGTTGCCTTCAGCCGCTGAGCATCATTCACAAGCCTGGAAGCTTCTGCTTCTCGCTCATTTTTTTGTTCTAGAGTCATTGACTCTAATTTTTTTACATTGATGATAAAAGAGACAACTTCAAAGACTGTATCAGAGGCTGTATATGACTCGAGTCCTCGGTTTTTTAATCTGTTTTCAATGAGCGTTCTAAGTGGTTGAGGTATTTCTAATTCCCCGTTACTGTTTTCTAGCTTTTGTAGTAATGCTTGGGCACGAGCGATCAATTGATTTCTTCCGTCTTGCGCATCTGGTGCTTTAATCATGGGATTCCTTTATTTTCTTAATTCATTGGGTGGCTCTAGGAACTCTTTTAATCACAGGTTTTATTCAAAAGATAGTTCAGCAATTCTTTCTAAGAGGTCAGCTATTTCAAGGGTTACTGCTTCATGCTCTTGTTTAGAATTCTTTAGTGAGGCCATTGCTTCTGCTCTCGTTTTTTCGATCTCTTCCTGTTTCTGAAGATCAGCCATAAAAACATCAAATCTACCTTCATTGTTTGTGAAAATATCTACGAGCTCTTTCTCTAGGTCTTCAAGCACAAAAGCTAGATTTTCTTCTGGGATTTCATTAAGAGCTTTTTGCAATTTTCTACTTTCTTCTAACTTGTGTTCTATTGAGATCTGTGCATTTTCTAATAGAGCGCCTTCATTCTGCAGTTTTTTTTCAAAACCCATGTTTAATCGTTTAAAAGAAGATTCAATCTCTACACGTCTATGCTGGATCTGTTGAGAAAGATCTTCCTGCGTTCTGGAATCGATTTTAGGACTAATCCACTGTTTGAAATAACTCATTGCTTTGGGCGCGGCATACGCAACTGAAGCATGTACAATTTTTCCAATAAAAGAAGCTGTATGAGGGGAAATATTTCCTCCAATGACTTCTTGCGCTGCTTTGGCAATTGGCAGACCTACAGCCGCTGCTGCCTGTACTCCCTGCAATTGAAACCATTGCCTTAGTTCAAGAGTCTCTGCTGCAGTGATAGCCTGAAACACTGTAGAACTCATTTGTTTACTCCTTGTTTCCCTTTTCTTTTAAAGCTGTTTTTTGGTCTTTTAGCCGATTTATTTTTTCTGATAATTGTTCTATAGCACTACTTAATTTCTTTTGAGTGCTCTCTAAAGAATCATTTAGACGATTTAGACGGGCTAACTCTTTTTCTCTTTTAATACAGGTTTTTGATAACGCTAAAAATCGCTGATTCGCTTCATTCACAAGCTGAAGTCGATGTGCGACTGTTTGGTCGGATCTTGCTTGCTCAGAAAGTTCAGAAAGTAATTCAATGCGTTTACGAAATACTCCAAGCCTTTTATCCAGGCTGTCCTCTACAGC
Source organism: Rhabdochlamydiaceae bacterium (assembly GCA_017994195.1). Lineage (GTDB taxonomy): Bacteria > Chlamydiota > Chlamydiia > Chlamydiales > Rhabdochlamydiaceae > PALSA-1444. Next base: position 20,313 of record JAGOLG010000020.1, on the reverse strand, counting down.
ATTTAATATCTCTAGAGCTTCATCTTGTTGATCCATTACCTTTTCTGCATGGTCAGCTTGCTTTAGACAGATTTTCATTGATGATTCAAACTGCTTGTATGATCTATCAATTTCATCCACAAAGTTAGAAAGACGCTCGATATCAGCATTTAATTTTTTTTCTTTTGCTATTAGATCTTGTTCTTTCTTTGAAAAGCTCCCTTTTTGTCCCGCATGCTCCCATGCTTGTTTCAAAATGGATATCGCAACAACTGAGCATAAGACAGGAAGATATGCAGGAACTTTTTTTCGATGAAAAAGATAAAGAGCAACACCACCTATTACTGTGCCATGACCAACAGAACGCCAGTTGAGAGATGAAACCAACCGAACTTTATCCTCTAAAGATTTATATGTAGATACGATGCGCTCCCATGCTTGAAATGGCATCTGAACCAATTGAATAAATCTCATAACTAAATAATTTATTATGACTTCCAATCAACTGTCAAATGTTTTTTAATTGTTTCAAAAAAATTGAGAAGGTTTCAAATGCCATTAAATGTTACACCCGTAGGAATTGCTATAGGATCCAATCATTTCTTCGATGCCACAGATATCGTTAGTCAAGCTATCAAGAAAATATCAAATCAAACGGAAGAAAGTCTTCGGTTTCTTTTTGAAACGGAATTGAAAACAGCGACTCTTCCCCAAATAGAGGTTTTGGGCCAGGCAGATTTATTGCTCCAAAATATTCAGCTAGTTTATGAAAATGCCAGGAACCAAAAGATCGAGAATGCGGGGCAAGTTAAAACCGACCTCACAGAGATAGACGCCCTCATCTATGACCACATGAACGGTATCGACGAGTCGAATATCAGAACAACTTTAGAAAGAGTTCAAACCATTATAAGTAGCTTATCGAAGCACAAAAACATGCCCATTATAGCTGCTTTTAGTCCTTCATTTGTTACACCTTTTTATCATGAAGGAAATATTGATATAAGGTGTTTTGGTCGAGTTCCACCTGAAGCTACTCTTAGAGTGAATAATAAAACTGTTAGTAAAGAAATTGGAAACGACTATTTTTCAGTTCCTTTTTTTGACTTGTTTCCAGATTTGCAAAATGCGTCGCGATCGACGCTACAAAAAGCCACCTATTCTTTAGAAGTTCCTTATCAATCGGGCTACTTTCATGGGTCAAAAACTGTGAAGGTTTATCAAGGAATTATCACTCTACTTCCTGACTCTCCTGGCAAAATTGAAACGAAGGGGGTCAGAGTTGAAGAGGAAGTTGAAAAGAAGCTCATAGTAACTCCAACTAGAAAACAGACCTCCAGGCCTTATCAATTTGATAGAACTGTAAAAAATCAGCCTTATCACCTTGATGCAGAACCCGGGTGGGAAATAGAAAAAGATTCAGCGACTTTCCACCCTGATGAGGTTAAAGGTAGGCCGCATCATAGGGTTAAATGGTCTCGTTTGAGTGAATCTGCTACTCGAGTCACGTATATTGTGACAACACATAGATATAGACCTCATGATCATTGCGATAAGATTCTATTCAGAATCTCTGCAATACAACAAAGAACAGTACACAAAGAAAAGAACACTACAGAGGAATTACAACTTAAATGGAGTTTAGGGAGTAAACTAACTGTAGATGCAAATTACTCAATAGTTTGGCATTCCTTTGACGGTACAAAACAGTCCATAAAACCTGACTTTTATAGTCGATTTCTGGGCCTTAGAGAAAAAGAAGGTCGGCTATGGCTAATTGTAAATGAAAAAGAGGATCTTTCGCTTTTTCAGTTTCACAGATTAACTGTACCCCTTGATCCAAAGCTATGAACCAGCCGATAGCTTTTCTTGTTTTTTTGAAAACTGGCATTATATTAAACTTTTAAAGTTATGAATGTCGGTAAGTGGCTTGTTATTAGTGGGATTGGATTGGTTGTTATTGGTGGGCTTATTTGGCTTGGGATTCCTTTCGGAAGGCTTCCTGGAGATATTCATATCAAAAGCGAAAGAATGCGGATCTATATTCCCATCATGACTTCAATCATTCTGAGTGTCGTCGTGTCGCTAGTGCTTTGGCTTCTTAAGAAGTGAGTTTTTCTTAAAATATCCAGTAAGCATCTATGATAAGGCTTATAAAGATGGGTGCGTTACGTCCGGCAACTGTGAACCAGGGGCCTACTTCGAAGAAGAAGTTAGGGCCGGGATTATATTCAACGCAAGCGGCTAAGCTGAATTGTTCCATTGAGGGTAAGGTAGAGGAGTTTTGATGCAGGTAGTGGAAATCAAAGCCGAATATAGTGGATTGGGTCAAGGCATATTCGATACCGAGATTACTGATGAATTGAGCTCCAGGGCGGAGCGTAGAGTTTTTTGCAGCGGTATAGATGTTAAGGCCTCTGGGTGAGACTTTAGAGGAGATAATATAATCGAGTGAAAGGTTGACTGTACAGGGTACGAGAGTTTTGTATAGGACTGATGAGAACCAAGTTTGATAAGCTCCTGCACCGGTAGCTTCAGAGAGTCTTTGGAGGCGGTCGAATTTTCCAGAGGGAAAGCTTTCTTGGAGGATAAATCGAAGAGAGGGTCTATTTGATTTTTCAGTAAGAGCCTGAAAGCCGAGGGCGATTTGTGTGTCTCCTAAGCGAAACGAAGAGTCGGTGTAAAAGAAGTTAGGGTAGAGGGCAATGTCAAGCCAGGGCGTGATGCCTGTTTCAAAATCCCACTGCAGCTGAATGAAATTGTAGTTGGGTTTGTTAAGGCTGCCCCAATGGGATGTGTAGGTCCCATATTGATGGGTGATGTAGAGGTAAGGTTCAATGTACCATGTTCCAGGTGCAGCATTTTGTGGGATGGAAGAGAGAAGAGTTCCTCCAAAGTTGGGATTTGAAAGAAGCGGCACTGTAAGTAAGGCAAGAGGGATTAGTTTTTTTAGCATTTATCATAGATTACTTGAAACGGGGGATAAAAATTGATTCATTTTTTTTGGAATCGGTCCTGAAGAATCGTACGATTAGTTAGTTGGATATTATCTTTTAAGAAGAAGAGCTTTCTCTTTTTCTGTGAGAGGACGGAACTCGCCGACTTCAAGATTACCGAGAACAAGCGCCCCGATCCTGATGCGGTGGAGTGAAAGAATATCAAGGCCTGCTTTTTGAACGAGGAGGCGAACTTCCCGTTTTTTTCCTTCATGGACGCTGATCGTGAGTGTTCCGCGCCGTACTTTTTTCACATTGGAAGGCTTGACCCACGTGTTCTCTACAAGGCCGCCTTTGGAGATCGAGACGAGGTGTTCGTGGGTGATTTCTTGGGAGGTCTTGATGAGGTATTCTTTGGTTTGTCCTTTAGAGGGATGGATGATGTCTTGGGCAAAGTGGCCGTCGTTTGTGACGATGAGAAGGCCTGTAGTGTCGCGGTCCAGGCGGCCGACGGTGAAGAGGCGATAAGGGAAGTGGGCAAAGAGATCGACAACAAGTTTTTTGGATCCAAGAGGAGCGCTGCTGCAGACATATCCCTTAGGTTTGTTGAGCATAAAGTAAACTTTTTCTTGTTCACGTTTAAGGGGCTCGCCATCGATGGAAATATCGTCTTTTTCCCAGGAAACAAGGGTTTGCGGGAGGAGGACAACCTCTCCGTTGACAGAGACCTTTCCATTAAAAATTAATTCTTCACATGCCCTGCGGGAAGCAACACCTGCTGCTGCTAGGGCTTTACTCAAGCGTTTCATACGGGTACAATAGTAACACAAAGCAGGATGGTGCACAATGGCAAGAAATGCAGGAACTCTTATTTTACTTCGACACGGGGCCTCTGTTTGGAATGACAAGAATTTATTTACAGGATGGGTTGATATTCCCTTAAGCCCCAATGGGGTCGAAGAATCCTTAAAAGCAGGTAAAATCATTGCAAAGATGCCAATCGATATTATTTTTACTTCGACATTGGTGCGTGCGATGATGACCGCCATGCTTGCCATGCTGGGTCATCCTAAAGTGCCTTTTATTCTCCATCCCGGAGAAGGACATTTTGATGAGTGGGCAACCATTCATAGTAAAGAGACTCAAAAAGAAATGGTTCCAGTGAGATGCGCATGGCAGCTCAATGAGCGGATGTACGGGGAGCTTCAAGGGATGAATAAAGATGAGATGCGTCAAAAGTTTGGTGCAGAGCAAGTGCAGAAATGGAGAAGAAGTTTTGATGAGGCGCCTCCTGGCGGAGAAAGTTTAAAAATGACAAGCGAGCGGACTCTTCCCTACTTTAAAGAAGAAATCTTACCGCTTTTGGAGGAAGGGCAAAATGTCTTTATCTCAGCACATGGAAATTCTCTGAGATCGATTGTGATGATGCTTGATAAGTTATCTCCTGAGCAAGTGGTTGGACTTGAAATTCCCACAGGCGCCCCATGGATTTATACGTTTGAAAAAGGGGTTTGGAAACGGTCATGATTCATCTGGATTCCCATGTAATTAAAAAACCGCGATCAAGTGTTCTGAAGGCTTTAGAAGAAAAATGGGGACTTCTCGACGCGCCGCATCGCAAAGGAATTGAGCTGTATCCCGAAGTGGATGAGGCTCTCAAAATAATTTCAAGATGCTTGGATGCAGATGGTTATCAATTTCATGTGACGCCGGGCGGTTTTCATGCGATGCAGCATCTCTTAATGCATTTTTATCTGGAAGAGGTGAGGCAAACAGGGCGCAATCATTTTCTATCAACCGTAATTGAAGAGGCTCCTATTTTAAAAGCCCTTGATCGGATGGAAATGATGGGCTGCGGCGTTAAGCTTTTACCCGTGGACGCCAATGGAAGAATCGATCTTCAAGCTTTAGAAGAATCAATCCGCTCTAAAACATCATTGATTTCGATCTCGGCAGTTTGTGCGATGACAGGCGTTATACAGCCGATTCAAGAGATTGTCAGGATTTGCCATGCTAAAGGTGTGAAGGTTCATGTGAATGCCTCCCATGCAATAGGAACATGGGGAGTATCGCTCAAGGAATGGAATGTCGATTATTTGACATTTGATGGAGATAAAATTGGGACGCCGCAAGGGATGGGAGGTCTTTTTTCTAAGGAATCAATCAAAGAAAGCTTATTTGGGGTGATTCCTCTTTCCGAAGCGCTCAAAGAAGTCACAGAGAAACAAGAAGCCTTTGCGATGGAATCTGCACGACTTCGCGCTGAGTTTGAGCAAGAGATCGTACGGTCTGTTCCCGATTGCCTGGTTTTAGGACGTGATGTGGAGAGAGTTCCTCATATTTTTGCTTTATCATTTCCTGGACTCATGAACGAAGCGCTTCTCTATGCTCTTTATAGACAAAAGATAGAGGCTTCTATCGGCGGGGGGCAATTTCAAACGCTCACGGCGATTCTTCAAAAGTGCGGACGAAATGATGAAGGCGCGATCAGTTTTGCTCTGCATGAGGCAGTCCAAGAGGATGACTTGGCCCTCGTGCTGGATATGCTTGTGACATCTGTACGAAAACTTAAGAAAATGAGCGTTGCACTATGAGTTTTTACAGACCTTATCCCTGGTTCTTTTATGGAAAAAAATTAAGTCAGAAAATCGACCAGCCGCAATTTGTCGGTTTTTTCAAACCCGAAGATGTTGAAGGAAGAGGGCTGCGGCTTGTCATTGGCCGGCAAGAGAATATCGCGCTCTATTGGCTTGTTGATGAAACCGATGGTGTCATCTCCGATATTAGATATCAGATGATCGGTCCCTCAGCTCTGATTGGCGCTTTGGAAGCTGCCTGTCAGCTGCTTCTTAGAAAGAATTACGATCAAGCTCGCCGAATCAGCGCCGACTTAATTGATCGAGAAGTTCGTGATGCGCCGAGCGATGAGGCGTTTCCTGTCCAGTTTTACGGCTATCTGAATTTGGTGCTAGAGACAATTGAAGAAGCGGCTTCGCAGTGCATGGATATTCCGATTGATGAAACAGAATTGATGTCTCCTCTCACACCTGAAATGATGAGCGGAAGCGGGATTGAAGGATGGGAAGAGCTTTCACTGAAAGAAAAACTCTCGATTATTGAACAAGTGATTCAAACAGAAATCAGGCCCTATATCGAACTTGATGCAGGGGGTATTCAGATCATTGATCTTTCAGACACTCACCAGCTGACGATTGCTTATCAAGGTTCCTGCACCTCATGCCACTCGGCAACAGGGTCAACGCTCTCGGCAATCCAGAATATTTTGCAGGCAAAAGTTTATCCTGCGATTCAAGTGATCCCCGATCTTTCATATTTGAAGACTTAAGATCAGGGTCGCTTGACGAGATTCTTTTTTTAAGGTAACACGTGAATATGCGTTTTTTTCTCCTTTCTGTCGTGCTGATTTTATCCTTTGGCTGTTCGTCAGAGAACAAGGCTTCTCAGCAAAGCCTGATTCAGGCCATAGCCCAAGAAATTGCTCAGAGTAGACCTCTTGTAGAAGGTTCAAGCGAGACAATCTCGGATTATCAAAATATCGAGAATCAACTAGAGCTCAAAATTGTTGAAGAGGTGCCTTCTTTTGATGCTGGGTTAGGCATAGAGAGTGCCATAGCAGAGCTAGTGCATCTAGATAAATCCGATGTCAAAAGATTCGGAGGCGATGCTGCAGGATTGAGCGGTAACGCTCTTTTCATCGCTCTAAAAAAAGATATTCCTAAATATGCTGTCAAAGTTTTTGAAGCAGGTCTAGGTGATTTTAATCAGGAGTTTCTGGCTCTTATCACCTATAAGAAACTTCATTTATCTGAATTCCATGTACCGGATGTTCGCGCAATTGGAAGTAGTACAATGAATGGAAAAACCTATCTGCTCTTGGCTGAAGAGTATGTACCGGGCTTGCTCTTATCGCAAAAGATGGAAGCTTTGCTGGATAATCCCATAGAATCGGAAATACGAAAACAAATTCTAGAGCAGATAATTAGTATACATGCGCAACTAGGCAGCGCACTAGCCGAGCTCCATACAGCAGGTAACCCGATAAGTCATGAAATGCACCATTTATTTTATGAGTATTATCTCAAAGTAGCAGTTGATGGGACTCAAGCAATTATTGAAAACAATCCCAATGATCAGCAATTAGCTGAAGAAACACATATCGTTTTTCAAAAACTGCTAGAAAATAGAGGCTTACGCCCTTATGGATATGTCCATGGCGATGCTCGCTATGGCAATTATATTTACGATGAAAAACAAGGGGAATTGACTGTAATTGATTTTACTGATGGCGGCTCCTCAATAGGGAAAAATGGCCATCCCATCGGCAACCCGATGCTAGATGTTGCTCGAGTTGTCACAGATTTTTCTTTTTGGAAGTCGTGGGGACTTACTGACAGGGAAGAAACACTTCTTAAAAATGCTTTTGTTTCTTCCTATCAAAAGGTTAATCCGGCAATAGAAATAAATGGTTCTGAATACCATTTGTTCCAGCTTGTGAATGCCTACAGGTTTTTTAGTTGGTTTATGCAGCGTTACGATTCCTTTTCTCCTGATGTAAAGTCAAGACTCGAGCTAGAATGGAATAACTATCTGCGTATCATTCAAGAAATCGTAGAGCACTACAAATAACAGAGCTCACGATTACTCAGAACTATTTATAGCCCGTTCTGCAAATCATCTTCAAGCTTGCAGCACTAGCTTCAAAAAAATAATGGTTGTAATTTTTTTTGACATAAACTTAAAATTTATGTCATGGCAAATAGAGCGAATAATTCAATGATCAGGCATCAACAGTCGTCAACTTTTAATCGAAACATTAGTTATCAACAGAGACGCTCAAGAGAAATTTCCCAAATCAGTCAAAATAATAGAAGCAGAAACCAAAGAGACCAACAACGTTTAATTCAGTCCAATTATCATGTAAGCTATGATGGGCAGATTGTCTATAGCAAAGAGGATCTGAGTCTCATAGGTCTACTTAAAATATGGTTAGCATTGTTGGGAGGCTCCTTCACAATAGGTAATTTAGTAACGTGCTGTTTTATTCGTATATTGGGAGCCCAATCTAAAAATGATGCAGTAGTATACAAGCTAATTAATCGCTTGTCTCTTATTTTCTATATTCCTCTTATCTTATTGAATTCAGGAAGAATTCTTGATTTTACACTATCTCTCCGGCAGAGATTAGTAGAAATTCTCCATCCGAAAGGCGGAGCTGGAGACGGCCCTCGGGAGTGATCGACTCGCAAATTCCTTGGATTTTTTTTTGTGGAAGTTGAACGGTAATCTGCTCTCCTTTGTAAGCGAGGAGCTCGTTGAACTGTTTCTGAAAAGGTGCAAAACCACTCTCTTGGAGTTGTTTTAGATCGGAGATAAACTGCTTAAGAAAGGGTTCTAAGAGAGAAAGTGGTTTTAGCTCTTTGTGTAAAATGAGATGGAGTGAAGTAGCAGGCTGATCGATCGATTCTAGAATCGATTCGGGCATGTTGACATTAAGGCCTAGTCCTAGGGCAACACCGACACAGTTTTTTTGGATGAAGGTTTCTGAGAGCACTCCCCCGACTTTTTTCTTGTGTATAAGAAGGTCGTTGGGCCACTTAAGCTGGATGGGTACACCCATTTCTAGTAAAACTTGTGCGCAGGAAAATGCCATGATCTGGCCTAAGTTGGAAAGGTACGGGGCGTTTTCTGCTGCAGTGAAGTAAAGGGTTGTATAGAGGTTTGCATCTTTGGGAGAGAGCCATTTTTTGTCTTGCCGGCCTCTTCCGCCTGTTTGTTCTTGGGCGGTGATGCAAGTGAGATGAGAGGTGTGGAAGGAGGCTGCGTTCTTTTTGGCCCAGGTGTTGGTGGAATCGATCGTTTCTAAGTGGATAAAATCAATTTTCATGCTCTAAGAATATACGATTTAAAGTATTCTCCAAAAGAGTATGTGGGACTATCGTTATTTAACCCGGATTGATTTAAGAGTTGTGCCGCTTATTTTGGCGCTCATGTGGATTAGTGTTCTTGTCATTGCTTCTATGACAAGTAGCGGTGAAGAATCTTTCTTTAGCGATTCTGCAAAATCACAAATTCAGTGGTTCATGGTAGGATGGCTCATTTTTGCTTTTTTTGTTGGGATGGATTACCGCAAGCTCCGTTCATGGTCGTGGGTGCTTTATGTGGCTGTGATTCTTCTTTTGATTGGTCTTTTTTTCACCACACCGATTCAAAATGTGCAGAGATGGTACCGCATTCCTTTTCTTGGCAGAACTTTTCAGACTTCAGAGTATGCCAAGCTGTCGGTAGTTGTTGCCCTCAGCGCTTTTTTGGAGCTTAAAGGTCGAAATGTAGGGAGTCTTCGAACGGCCTTTCAGGCGCTTCTCATTGTGTTTATCCCCTTTTTCCTCATCTTAAAACAGCCCGATTTGGGTACGGCTCTTGTTTTGTATCCGATTGCTCTGGTGATGTTTTATGTGGGGGGAATTCATAGGGGGGTTGTGCGGACTATGCTGGTTTTAGGGGCGGTTTGCTTTACGTTTGTGGCGCTCACCTTTACGGGTGTTTTATCGCATGAGGAGATGAGGCCTTATGCAACTAAATTCTTGAAAAGTTATCAGTATGACCGGCTCAATCCCAATACCTATCATCAAAAAGCGGCTCAAACGGCCATTGGATTAGGGGGGCTGACGGGAAGCGGATGGCTTCAAAGTGATTTTTCCGGTAGAGAGTGGCTTCCTGCGGCCCATACGGACTCGGTTTTTGCGGCTTATGCTGAAGAATTTGGCCTTTTTGGGGTGTTTTTACTACTGCTTTTCTTTTTCGGTTTGATTTATTTTAGTTTTCAAGTTACAGCTGGAGCTAAGGATACGTTTGGCAGGTTGCTATCGGCTGGGATAACGGTTTACTTAGCAATGCATGTGATCGTCAATATTGGGATGATGGTAGGGTTTCTGCCGATCACCGGGGTGCCGCTGATCTTAGTTACATATGGAGGCTCGTCTGTGGTATCATCTATGATGGCTCTAGGGATTTTGCAGAGTATTTATAGCAGAAGGTTCATGTTTTAATGCTTAAACATAATTTTATTTTTAGTCCGAGCGTTTGGCTGGGTGAGGGAAAAATTCAACTTAATATGGTAGAAGAAGAGCTCCCTTTTTACACAAAATGGAATATTAACTCAAAAGACCCAGAAGGCAAGATAGAGTGTGTTCAGCAGATCCAGGTGAAAGGGCTTTCTGAGATGATGCATAACCAGCTCTGGTTTTCCGACTTTGTAACTGGTAATTTTGTACTTGAGCTCGATAACCCCTCTATTGGAAAAGTATCTGGAAAGGGTCTAATTACTGAGAAGATGATCGCATGGGAGTTTAGGGTTCCGCAGATTGGTTTTGAAGGATTTGAGACCTATGAGAAGCAGCCAGATGATTCCTATATCATGCATGCCGAATATGCGACAGCAGACCAATTAAGAACAGTCATCAGAGGAAAAGTATGGCAAGAGACAACGTCAAAAAAATCGTCTTAGTATCTTCGCTTTCATTGCTGATGGCGTGCGGCTCATCCAAGGTGATGACGCGTGAAGATTTTTATACGATTGATACTGGAACATCTACGCAGCAAGTCATTGATAAATACGGCGAGCCCTATTCTATCACGAACAAGAAAGACGGTAGCCAAGAATACCTTTATATCGAAAAAATCCCTGATGCTGACCAGGATACAGCTGAGCAAAACAATTATATTCTCGTTGTCAGGAATGGACAGGTTGTTTCTAAGAGAACAACACAAGAGCGTCCGCCTGCTTATGATCAAATCTATGATGAAGATCCTAACGACGTGCCGAATTGATAAGCTAGAATTTCTCTTTTATTCAAACACATAGAATTTTCTTCTTTTCTAAAAACCTGTAATAGAGTTACAATTTGACCAAGCGGAGTTATCTATTGAAACTCGATAGACCACCTCAGATAAAAAATGTTCTTGATGAGATCAAGAAAAGTATCCGATATGGGAATTATCGATTATCAAAGCACGCAATGGAAAGAGGGGTTGAAAGATCGATTTCCTTCAGAGACGCAGTCCATATTTTAGAAAATGGATCGCACAATGAGAAAAAAACGTCCTTTGATGATAGACGACGAACGTGGAAATACGCTATTGAAGGAAAAACAGATGAGAATGTTGCAGGACGTGTAATTGTTGCTTTTGAAAGAGGAATGGTTATCATAACAATTATTAGGTTGGATAAGAAAAAACGTAGGAAAAAATCATGAAAGATAAAAAAAGAGAAACTTTCGTTTTTAGAGGACTTGGATTTCCAATCAAACTTATTAATGTCCCAATGAGAAAAATGGTTGGGGAGTGGGTGATAGATGTCGATTTCGAAAAATTACAATTAACTGCCCTGCTGGCTCTTCTTGAAAAACAAGCTCCGCTCAGTGGTGCTGAATTAAAATTCATCAGAAAGTATCTCAATATGTCCACAACAGAATTTGGAAAGATTTTTGGTGTGAGTCATGTCGCCGTCATTAAGTGGGAGAAGGGGACGCGTGCTAATCTATCTACAGATCTTTGCATTCGTTTGTATGTCTATGATCATCTTTTAAAAATTAAGGATAAAGATTTTCGTAAATTTTATCAAAAAAATAGCCTTGCAGAACTTGCAAAAAATAGAAATGCAAAAATAGATCCAATAGCTATTGATAATTTTAAAGAACTTAAAAGCGCATAATTGAAAAAAAGAGTGTTTGCTAGATCAGCAAACACTCTTAAGAGAATTTAAGCGCGGATTTTTATGTCAACGCCGGCTGCAACAGGCAGCACTTTGAGCTTGTCAATGGTGTCAGGAGTTGGGCTCAAAATATCTAACATGCGAATATGTGTGCGCATTTCGAACTGCTCACGTGACTTGCGGTCAACGTGGGGAGAACGAAGAACGGTATAGACCTCTCTTTTTGTAGGGAGAGGAATAGGTCCGGCAATGCGAGCGCCGGTTCTTTTTGCTGTCTCGACGATATCGGCTGTCGCGCGATCGAGAACTCGCTGATCATATCCTTTAAGCCGGATGCGGATCTTTTGGCGAGATTGTTTTGCCATGTATTTAATATCCTTATTTTTTTGAAATTTCTTCTAATATTTTCGCAGGGGCTCTCTCGAAGTGGCTTGGCTCCATGACATAGGTGCCTCGGCCGGAAGTAATCGAGCGGAGTTGTGTCGAATACCCGAACATTTCCCCGAGAGGAATTTCAGATTCGATTTCAACAAGACCCTTGGTTGAGTTTTGGTTCATGATACGTCCGCGTCTACGGTTGATATCTCCAATCACATCTCCGATAAACTGATCAGGAGTTGTGACGACCACTTTCATGATCGGTTCTAGGAGGATCGGTTGTGCTTTGCGGGCACCATCTTTTACAGCCATCGATCCGCAGATCTTAAACGCCATCTCGTTCGAGTCGACTTCGTGGTATGATCCATAAACGATCGCCACTTTAACATCGACAAGAGGATATCCTGCGAGAACGCCTGTAGTAAGACCTTCAGTAACCCCTTTGATAACGGCTGGAATGTATTCTTTTGGAATAACGCCTCCGACGATTTCACTTTCGACGAGGTTTCCTTTTCCTTTTTCATTGGGTTCAATTTCGAGGCAAACGTGTGCGTATTGACCTCTACCGCCTGACTGCTTGACGTATTTGGTTTCAATTTTACTTGGAACCGTAATGGTTTCTTTGTAAGCAACTTCAGGTTTACCGACGTTGGCTTCTACAGAGAATTCACGGAACATGCGATCACGGAGAATTTCAAGGTGAAGCTCTCCCATCCCTGCGATGATCGTCTGACCTGTCTCTTCGTTTGTTGAGACACGGAATGTTGGATCTTCTTCAGAGAGTGATGAAAGGGCTTGTGCAAGTTTCTCACGGTCTGCTTTTGATTTCGGCTCGATTGCCATCGAAATAACCGGATCTGGGAAGACCATCTTTTCTAGAAGAAGCTCATGCTCTTCTGTACAGAGGGTATCGCCTGTCGAAGTGTATTTGAGGCCGATGCAAGCTGCGATGTCGCCTGTGTAAAACTCATCTCGGTCTTTACGTTGGTTCGCATGCATTTCAAGGAGGCGGGAAACACGCTCGCGCTTGTCTTTTGTTGTATTAACAAGAGCTGTCCCTTTTGTGAGAGTTCCTGAATAAATGCGAACGAATGTTAATCTTCCGACATAAGGATCGGACATGATTTTAAATGCTAGGGCTGCCAGCGGGCTGTTATCATCGGGCTGGAGTTCTTCAGGCTCGCCTGTTTTGATATTGATCCCTTTGATGACTCCACGATCCAGAGGAGACGGCATCCATCTTACGATTGCATCAAGAAGAGGCTGAATCCCTTTGTTCTTAAAAGCGGTACCGCAAAGAACTGGGTTGATTTTAAGGCCGATGACGCCTTTTCGGATGGTCGCATGAATTTCATCTTCTGTCAGACTTTTCGGATTTTCGAGAACTTTCATCATGAATTCTTCGTTCGATTCATCAATGGTTGCAAGCTCTTCAAGCATTTTCTGACGGAGTTCTTGGCATCTAGAGAGGAGGTCTGCAGGAATTTCTGCTTCTTCGTACTTTGCTCCAAGAGTTTCGTCAAGGAAGAGGTAGGCTTTCATGCTGATAAGGTCGACCATTCCTTTAAACTCAGACTCAGAACCAATAGGGCAATGGACAATTAAAACGTTTGCGCCCAGTTTATCTTCCATTGTTTTAACAGCATTAAAATAATCAGCGCCAATACGATCCATCTTGTTGACGAACGCAATTCTTGGCACGCCGTATTTGTTTGCTTGTCTCCAAACGGTTTCAGACTGAGGCTGAACGCCTGCAACTGCATCAAAGACTGCAACAGCGCCATCGAGAACGCGGAGGGATCGTTCTACTTCGATTGTGAAGTCAACGTGACCCGGAGTGTCGATGATGTTAATTTTGCTGCCTTTCCAATAAACAGTTGTGGAAGCGGATGTGATCGTAATACCACGCTCACGCTCTTGCTCCATGAAGTCCATTGTTGCGGCGCCTTCATGCACTTCACCCATGCGGTGTACGCGTCCGGAATAATAGAGGATACGTTCGGTTGTAGTGGTTTTTCCGGCATCGATGTGAGCCATGATCCCGATATTACGGACATCTTGTAATGTATCTGTATCAGGGCGTTTACTTGTTTGATTGCTCATGTGCTTTTAACCCCTACCATTTGTAGTGAGCAAAAGCTTTGTTTGCCTCTGCCATTTTGTGTGTGTCGTCTTTTTTCTTAATCGCTGAACCTTGATTGTTAAAAGCGTCTGCAAGCTCTTGAGAAAGTCCATCTTCCATAGTACGGCCTACTTTTTCTTGAGCGTATTTGATGATCCATGACATTGCCATTGCAGCTCTTCGGTCTGCAGGAATCTCAACAGGAACTTGATACGTTGCTCCACCAATACGGCGAGACTTAACTTCGAGAGTAGGTTTTGCGTTTTCAAGCGCTTGTTCAAAAGCGGCTAGTGGATCTTCGGCTTTTACTTTTTTTGCGAATTGCGTCAAAGCGTTATAAACGATTCTTCGAGCTGTCGACTTTTTACCGCAGATCATAACTTTGTTAATAAACTTTGCCAGCACTAAGCTGTTAAATAATGGATCGGGTTCAATCATACGCTTTACAGCGCGTCTTCTACGTGACATGATAATTTCCTTCTAATTTTTAATTTCTTCACTGTGCTCTCAATAAGAGTAGCAAGCTTGATCTCTCAAGCTAGAATGACCTTTAGAGATCATTCCCAATTACTGGTATGAGCTAAGGCCTATTTAGGCCTTTTAGCTCCGTATTTGGATCGGCTTTGTTTGCGATCTTTCACCGCAGCGCAATCCAATGATCCTCGAACGATATGGTAACGAACCCCTGGGAGGTCTTTTACACGTCCGCCACGTACAAGAACGATACTGTGTTCTTGTAGGTTGTGTCCTTCTCCACCAATATATGCGATCACTTCTTGACCGTTGGAGAGACGGACCCAAGCCACTTTTCGAAGGGCAGAGTTCGGTTTCTTTGGAGTTTTAGTCTTTACTTGTAAACAAACACCCCGTTTTTGAGGGCATTGTTGAAGTGCAGGAGATTTACGACGCTTTGCTTTACGTCCACGTCCTGTTTTGACTAATTGATTAATTGTCGGCATCAGTATTCCTTAAATTCAACATTAAAAAGCATCCCTTCCAGGCAAAACATGGAAGAACTCTTTTTCAGAGACGACTATAGCCTAGGGGGAGATTTTTTGCAAAATGATTGGTAAGGAATTGTTAAAAAAATTACTATTATACCAAAAGAGAGGCTCCAAAAATAGGCGGTATAAAAAAATTGAGGTGCAATTTAATTTTTCCCCTGTATTTTAGTAGGCAAGGTAAATATGAAATCCAAGAGTCGTTTTTTTGCATTTTTCTTTGTTTGCATTCCTGCCTTTCTTGCAGCGGCGACACATCAGCTCAAGCTGACAGATGTCCGCAACTCCATGGAAGAGATGTTCACCTACCATGTCGAAATCCGCGAGATGACGCCTATTGTCATCAAAAGGGCTTTTAAAAATTACGTCGAACAGTTCGACTCGCAAAGAATTTATTTCACTTATGCTGAGGTTAAGCCTTTTTTTGAAATCAACTCTTCTCAGATTGAGCATATCATCAATCATTACTATGCGGATGAGTATCCTGAATTCGGGGCTCTTAATCGATCAATGGGCCAAGCCATCAATCGGGCGAGGGGCTGGCGTCAAGAATTCTATGCTGACTTTATAAAAGAGGGAGATGCTCTAGTCGCGGCATTTCCAGACGAGCAACCCACGCAATATGCCTCGACCAAAGACATTCTTCGCAAAAGAGTGAGGGCTCAGCTTTTACACCTATTTAAATTAGAAAATCGAGCAAAGGATCCTGATTTCTGGACAGTAGATCGACGTCAAAAAATCTGCAATCTCTATGAGAAACGGTTTTCTCAGTATGAGTCGAAGTATGTCGCGACAGAAGCTGCTAACGAACATTATTTTTCGATGCACATCTTAAAATCGATGGCACGAAGCCTCGATGCTCACACCGCTTATTTCAGTCCGCAAGAGGCGTATGAAATGCGCTCTTCTTTGGAAAAACAATTTGAAGGGGTCGGTGTTGCTTTCCGTGAAAGCCTGGAAGGAATTGAAGTGGCTGATGTGATCAAAGGCGGATCTGCCGAGAAGTCTGGCCAGGTGCATATCGGTGATTTTCTTGTAGAAATCGATGGGCAGCCCGTGACGGGTTCTAACTACCAAGAAATCCTCGACATGCTGAAAGGGGATGGCAAAAAACAAGTTGTCTTAGGCCTTAAACGGCTCGAGGGAACATCTGAAACTTTTATCAAAGTTGATTTAAAGCGAGAAAAAATAATTCTCGATGATGAACGTGTGCAATTCTCTACTGAACCTTTTGCTGACGGTGTGATTGGAAAAATCATACTTCCATCATTTTATGAAAGCTCAGATGCACCTAGCTGCGAAGCTGATATTCGAGAAGCTCTTCGTCAGATGAAAAAGAAAGGCACAGTCTACGGCCTTGTCTTCGACATGCGTGACAATTTAGGAGGTTTTTTAAGCCAAGCGGTTAAAGTCTCCGGCATTTTCATGACCAGCGGCGTTGTGGTTGTCTCAAAATATGCCCAAGGAGAAATCCAATACCTTAGAAGCGTCGATCCTCGTCTTTACTACGACGGCCCTCTTGTGATTTTAACTTCTAAAATGTCAGCCTCTGCAGCTGAGATTGTCGCGCAAGCGCTCCAAGACTACGGAATTGGGCTAGTTGTCGGCGACCCTCGCACTTATGGGAAAGGCTCGATTCAATATCAAACCGTTACGGATCCTCATGCTCCGTCCTACTTTAAAGTCACGGTCGGTAGATACTACACGGTTTCAGGACGTTCGACGCAAATCGAAGGCGTTCAAGCCGACATTCATGTTCCGACAGCCTATGCTCCTTATAATGTTGGGGAGAGGTACCTAGAATACGCTCTTAAAAACGATCAGATCGCGCCGGTTTATAATGATCCGCTCACAGATATCCAAGGGTCTACCAAACTTTGGTTTCAAAAAAACTACCTCCCCTACCTGCAAAAGAAAGAATCGCAATGGGTGCAAATGCTTCCTGCTCTTAAAAAGAATAGCCAATACCGAATCGATCATAATTCTAACTTCCAACTCTTTTTAAAACACATGGATGAGGCCAGTATCGATATCGGAATGAATGACCTTCAAATGCAAGAAGCTGTCAATATCGTCAAAGACATGATAAGCTTAATCCATGAGCAAACATCAAATCATCCTGGGCGTTGACCCGGGAACCATTGTTACAGGATATGGGATCATCCGAGCAGACGGCCGCAGATGGCAGCCGATCGACTTTGGTGCAATCCGCCCTCCTCGCATAGCTAAAGCAGCCGAGAGGTATCTTGTCATTTTCGAAGCGATCGAACACCTCATCGCGCTCCACAAACCGGATGCTGTTGCAGTTGAAACGCAATTCGTTTATAAAAATGTGCAAAGCGCGCTGAAACTTGGCATGGCACGCGGAGCTGTGATGATTGCAGCTGCAAAGTGCAAGGTAGATGTATTTGAATATGCGCCTAAGAAAGCCAAACTTGCTGTCGTGGGCACGGGCTCTGCCAGCAAATACCAAGTCCAGCACATGGTTCAAATGCAGTTAAACCTGCCAAAGCCTCCTGAGCCGCACGATGCGGCAGACGCTCTTGCTCTGGCAATCTGTCATGCTTACTACAAGGATACAAAATGTTTGAATACTTCCGCGGCAAATTAGTTCAATCGACCCCCACTAAAGCAGTCATTGATATCGGTGGCGTCGGATATGCCATCCAGATTTCTCTAAAGACCTATCAAAGGCTTCCCCAAATTGGCACCGACACAATGATCTATGTGGCTCCTGTCATCCGTGAAGATGAGCACACCCTCTACGGCTTTTTGACAATAGAAGAGAAAAATCTTTTCTATCACCTCACAAGCGTCAGCGGCGTAGGGCCAAAAACGGCAGTTGGCATACTCGGGCATGTCGATGTGGCTGATTTTCAGCTGGCCGTGTTGCAAGGAAATGCCGCACTCCTTTCAAAAGTTCCCGGAATTGGCAAAAAAACAGCCGAGCGACTTGTCATGGAGCTCAAAGACAAATTCCAGTCAGGTATGCAAACAGCTTCGAATTCAAATATTTCCTTTCCCGGCGGGTCGGTCGCATCAGATGCGATTTCAGCTCTCATTAATCTAGGATATCATCCTCTCGAAGCTCAAAAACGAGTGAAAAGAATTCAGGACCAAGATTCTAAAGGGCTTACGTTGTCAGAGCTCATCACGAGCGCTCTCAGATCAGAACAGCCCTAAGAGAAAGATTTACAGCTTTCAAAGAATCCAGAAGGTAAGTTATGACAACACCGTCAAAAATATCATATCTCGATTCCGCATACAAGCAGCCGACATTTAGGACTGAGACGAATCAGAAAGATACCCTAATTCGCTGGCTACTAGAAGTTAAGGAAATTGCTCCCTATGCCAACGAAGAAGGTTGGAGCGATTTTGCGGCCCTTGCCAGTACAGTGCCTTCAAGCGCGTATGAAAGTCAGGATGCCCTTGAAGTTGTTGAGATCGTTAAAAGAGTTGCAAACACGAAAAAATTCAATAAAGAACTGGATGCTAAAGTTGATGCTACTCTTTATCAACTAACACGTCAGAAGGTATAAGGTTTTTAGCGCTCTTCGAGAGGTCAGCGATAACTTTATCTATGATCACATTGAACTGTTCTTGTTTAAAAACTTTTAAACATCCCGACACCGTTTCTCTGTGGCAGAAAAAAATAGAGTCTCCGATGTTGAAGATGAACGCAAGTTTGGGGGATTTTTCCGTACTTAGCGTTTGATAATCTGCAAGCATAAGCCGCAGTTCATATTCCTCTGTAGAAACTGGAAACGTAGCAAGATAGGGACCGAACCTTTCCTCGTGAAGATTAATATCTTCAAGAAAACTGAATAGCAGCATTGAATAAAGTTCGCTATTAATGGGCATTTTATCGATGGAGTAAAGCATCTCGATGCGATTAATTTTGTCTATAAATTTGCCGCCCCATCCAACCCGCTTAGCTCCCGGCAGCTGAGTTGTGAAATACTTACTATGGACTCGAATAATTGATAAGGCTGCTTCAATATGAGAATCTCCAAAGATTTTTTGTGAGTTCAATGTCTTTGATATGGAAGAAGGCCGTTTTTCTAATTTTTGACGAGCTCTCTCTTTTCTAACAGACTCAATAAGGAGAATCTGCTCCGTTACATCTTTCTCTCTAGTTTGATCGCACATCTCAAAGTACTCACCAGCTAGTTCGATTAGTTCTTCTGAGGGCGTGCTTGGGTTGTTAACAGAAGGAGTAATTGTTCTGTTGTTATTCGAACCTATTGTGTTATCGGCTTGCATAGCAGTAAGTGCAGAGATGAAAAATCCAGTAATTAAGAAAACAATTTTATTCATAATAATAGTATGATCTATACAAACTAAAAAAGTTTCAATAAAAACATTATTTTATTCATCTTTTATAATAAATAGTATACAGTTATAAAAACATAAAATAATTTAAAATTAATTTATTTTTCCGTATAATAGTTTCATTATGAAAAATGCTTTTATGAGTTTATATTCAGATTATACTGATAAATTACAATACTTTATTAGAAGCAAGATTGCTGACGTTCCAGATGGCTTTGTAGATTCTTGCTGTAAAAGTTTTACAGTGTCATTCGTTGTAAGCGCTGTTTTTGCCAAAGATCATAACTTAAGAGCTGGTTTTTTAGGAGGAACTGTGAGCAGCTTGGCAATTGCTGTAGATGCATTGATTAGAAAGCTGGTAATTTTTATTTCAACCATTTCCACTGACGAAGAGGTTTCTGACCCAACCCAAGCAGTGATTTGTGCTGATATTGCAAAAGTATCATTTGGTCTTACTTTGTATCTTGCTCGCATTCTTAAGTTGCAAGTCAATACAAAGGGCACCTGTATGACAACACTGCCACTTTATCTTTATAGCGCAAGCAGGATGAGCCATTCTCCGCTTTTTGGAATCGTAATTCGTGGTTAATAATCTATAAAAATATAGTAATTTAAAGTATCATTGTAAGATGCATTACATCCATCGGCCCTATATCAAAGGTGAAACAATCGCAGCCGTTGCAACGCCCCCGGGTGAGGGTGGGGTTGCGATTATTCGCATTTCTGGTGATTTGGCTCTAGAGGTTGCTACAAAGGTTTTCTTAGGTCCTGTCAAATCATACAAAAGTCATACGCTTCATTTTGGCAAGATCATCGATCGGGCAGGAGCTGTGG
>JAGOLG010000019.1 GCA_017994195.1 Rhabdochlamydiaceae bacterium | reverse complement strand
CCAAAGCTACATCGTCGGGACGGTTTCGAGGGTGGTTACAGATTACTCGGAAATTACTATGGCTTGCAATGGGCGTGATATCGAGCGTATCCATTTCATGTAAAATATCTCGTGCGAGTGCATCGGATGCATGGCTGAGATCAACGGCGATTTTCTTGCCGCTCATCCATTCCAGGAGTTTTTTTCCGTCTTCTTTAAGACCCGTTTTTGTCTCAGCTCCTCCGCCAAATCGATTCTCTTCATTCCATGTCAGGCTGATATATTTGATGGGATATTTATTCCACCAAGACTCTATTCTTTTGAGTCCTTGTTCAAGAGATTCTTTTTCCGTGCAAAAACAAGAGGCATTTTCAATTGCAAGTTTGCATTTAAGCTTTGGTCCAAAAAAATCGGGATCAAGACGAGAAAGATTTTCAAAGATTTCAAATTGCTTTGTCCCTTGCCAAACTGAAGCTGCACCTGTGACCGTGTAGATGGGGAACGCCTGAATGACAACACCTCCTTCTTGCAATAAAGAAACAGAAGCTTGCGACTCAGGATCCTTGACTGTCCGCTTAGGATCGTTAGATAAATACCAGAGAAGATCACAGTGGAAATCGGCAATGCTCATTCTAGTATCAAGAATATCAGTTGAGAATTTTAGTTCAATGGATATTCATTTTTTGATATCTCCAAAGGTATGATCCAATTAATCATCTTGTTCGGCATCGTTAGTTTTTTTGCAGATATTGCTTATGAAGGTACGCGAAGCATCATCGGTCCTTTCTTTGCTATTTTGGGAGCTTCGGGCGCAGTTGTTGGAACTTTCGCGGGACTCGCAGAATTTGCCGGATATGGCATACGCATCATTTCAGGCATTGCTGCCGATCGAACAAAAAATTATTGGTTCTTAACATCTATAGGTTATCTGTGCAATCTCGTCGTCATTCCTCTTTTTGCCCTTGCAGGAAGCTGGCAGACGGCCGCAGTTCTTCTTGTTCTAGAGCGCGCAGGAAAAGCGCTTCGCACTCCATCGCGCGATGCGATGCTCTCTTACGCGTGCAAGGACGTAGGAAGAGGTTGGGGCTTTGGTTTGCATGAAGCTTTTGATCGCTTTGGAGGACTTTTAGGACCCTTTATCATGTTTGGAATTTTATCGACAGGTCCTCACTTCAAGCTGGGTTTTGCCATTTTAGCGATTCCGGCTGCAGCTGCGCTTGCTACGCTTTATATTACTTACAAAAAATTTCCCCATCCGGAAGTGGCAGAGCCATCTAAAGAACCTTTTTCTATTAGAAATTTTTCTCGGCCTTTTTGGATTTTTCTTGCAGGCGCAAGTTTTGCTGGAGCAGGTACACTGGACTTTGCTCTTGTCTCCTATCACATCCAAAAAAGCGGAATTGCTACGACCTCTCATATTCCTCTGTTTTACATGGGAGCCATCGCAATCTCTGCGATTTTTGCTCTGATCGGAGGAAAATGGTTTGATTATGCACCTAAAATCTCACTCTATTTTGGAATATTCTTAGGAAGCATCAGTTCGGTGCTTCTTTTTTTAGGGATGCACATGGAATTATGGATCGGGATTGCATTCTGGGGAGTTGCAATGGCAACGCAAACAGCACTTTTTAGAAGCGTGCTTGCACATTTAATTCCTCCTCAGCAAAGAAGCACAGGATACGGAATCTTTGGAGTTGTCTACGGACTGGCTTGGTTTTTAGGCAGCGCTCTTCTTGGAATGCTCTATGATGTCTCAATTGCATTCAGCGCTATTACGAGCCTTGCTCTTCAGCTTCTTTCTATCCCCTTCATAAGAAAGGTGTCGATCAAAAGTCAAGATTCCATCTGACAGTAAGCCCTTGAATGCCGATGACACTATTGCTCATGATCGTTTGTTTGGCTTGCGTAGGAGCTCCAGTCGTTGTGCGATATACTTCATGAAGGTTTGTCCAAAAACTGAGTTCATAACCTATAAATAATTCTGTCCGATAGTTATTAAAGGCCATCTGCCACGATGGTCCTGCCAGACCTTGGAAATACGGAACAAGCCTTGTATCATGATAGTGGACATTTCTTAGAGGAAGTGCGGTATTGAACTGTCCGCCATTACTGTCTGTCGATCTTTGTTTGCTGACGTTATGGTAGTTGCCTGCATAGATCGCAGCGCTAATGGCTCCGGTAAAGAAAATCCCTCCTTTGCCTAAAAACCAATCAAGGATATAGCCTGCTTTAATCCCAGCTCCAGTAAATCTCCAATGATTATGCAGGTGGCTTTTTTGGTTTGCAGTGTCACGGTAATCGATTTCCCAATTCTGGCGGCTCCATACAACTGTTGGACCTCCGTAAACTCTCATGCGCAGATGTGGATTCGGATGAAATCTTCTTGATGCTAAAAGCTCTAAGATATTGAGGTTCAGCTCGACGGAGCTTGAGGCTTTTGCAAGAGGACTTAACTCATTTGCACCAAAACCTGGCTGCGGCCATGTACCATTTAAGAATCGGTTTGCCGAATCGGGAGCATGTGTGTGATCACTGCCCTCAGCTTTGAAATATGTATACTGAAGATAAGCATCCCAGTAATGGGGCGCATTAAAATAGCCGACATTCATCCGAAAGCCGGGACTCCAATCAAAATCAATAACCTTGTATTTACCGACTCCTTCTGTACTTGGTCCCCAAGCAGGACTTTTCATACGAAGTGCGTAATCCATTGAACTTTCACTGACAGTCCAGTAAAGAAATTCAAGATTAATAAACTCTACTTTTTTGTCTTTTCTAAATAGATCGGTATCATAGCTTTCCTTGGGAGGCTGCGTTGCCCCCTTACCAGCACCGTGTAAACTTGCAGACAAACAAATAAGTCCTAAAACAATTTTTTTCATATATCCTCTTTTCTTCGTTCATACGGGAGATCCTATTTTCCAATCAAATTATTTCCAAAATTTGATATTGTTTGATGGCTATGAAAAAACTTGTCTTATTTCTTTTTTTACTTGTTTCACTCCATGCTCAAACGACGGTTCCAGTTGTAGTTATTGGAGGAGGCATCGCAGGCATGACCGCTGCTTTGCAAATCTCGCAAGCAGGCCTTACGCCGCTGCTCATTATGGGTCCAAGTCCCGGAGGCATCATCACAGTGTCTCACGATGTAGAAAATTGGCCGGGAGAACTATCAATTACAGGAATTGATTTAGCAGATAAGCTTCAGCAGCAGCTCGAGCAGCGAGGCATTCCGCTCATTTCAGGTGTTGTAAAAGCTGTTGATTTTTCACGCCGACCTTTTACGTTCCAAGTCATCAATCCTATTTCTCAAGAAGCCACAACGATCCAAGCTGATTCTTGCATCATTACGATGGGAGCGACACCTAACTTGCTCCAAATTCCAGGTGAAAAACAGCTTCTTTACAATAAGATTTTTACTTGCGCGCCTTGCGATGGACTCCGTTTCAAAGATCAAAATGTTGCCGTGATCGGTGGTGGAGAAAGCGCTCTTATTGAAGCGCATTATCTCTCCGGCATTGCCAAGCAAGTAACGCTTGTTGTCCGAGGAAAAGAGTTTAAAACGATTCAGCCTGCATTGAAAGAAAAAGTCATTTCCAAACCCAATGTCAAAGTTTTATTCCAGACCGCTGTGAAAGAGTTTAAGGATGATCCCCAAGGCATTCAACTTGAATTGAGCTCAAAAGACTCTCTCCTTGTTCAAGGAGCGTTTCTGGCCATTGGCTCCCATCCTAACACTGACATTTTACAAGAGGCTCTTAAACTAGACCCCTCCGGATATATTGTTCTTGGAAAAGGTCAAAATACTTCCGTTCTAGGAGTTTTTGCAGCAGGCGATGTCTGTGATCCCATTTATAAACAAGCGATCACAGCAGCGGGCGATGCAACTAAAGCTGCTTTAGATGCCATCCAATATCTTTCTATGACATCCTCTCCAGCTTCAAAAACTATTGCTGCATCTTCATCTATCATCGAAATTGAGGATCTTCCTACCCTTCAATCGACAATCAAGTCTTCAGATAAGCCTCTAGTCGTCTATTTTTCTTCTCCTGCCTGCATGCCGTGCCGGTCCTTTAAGCCTCTTTATGAAAAATGGTCAGAGGAGTATTCCGATGTTGCAAAGTTTCTGAAAATTATCGGAGAAACCTGCCCGGCTTGTTTTCAGGCCTATAACATTCGGGGCATCCCCGCCGTTTTGATTATCACTCCTGAAGGGAAGGTTCTTAAGCGCGCTATCGGAACAGAAAACATGATCGATGTCTTGCAATTTCTAGAGAAGGCTCGCCATAAACCGCTCTAGCTCTCCTTTTTCAAGGAGCCCTTCGATCGGCGCGAAAAAGGGCTTTGGAAATGCATTGATAGGAAACCAATCCCATTCTTCACATTTTTCGGGCTCTAAGGGCTGAGGCTCTCCAATAAAATCCGTCACATAAGCAAAAAGTGTGATATAGTGCTTTTCTGGAGAAAAAACATTGTTTTCCCAACCACCTAACGTACATGTTTGTGCTTTGATTCCTGTTTCTTCTTCAAGCTCTCTTATCGCACACGCTTCAACAGTTTCCCCAAATTCCAGATGCCCTCCAGGAAACCCCCATTGCCCTGATCCATGCGCGTTTTTCCGTTTTCCCATCAAGATTTTTCCATCTCGAATGACAATAACTCCCACTCCAACTCTGGGCACTATCATGCAAACCTCTTTTCTTTTTTGTGGCAATAAGGCTCTTGTCCATTTTTGCCATAATAATCTTGATGATATTCTTCTGCCGGATAGAAATGGGTGGCGGCCTCAAGCTCAGTAGTCACTTGAAGACCGCGGCGCTTTAAAATACCAATCAGTTCAAGAATAACATGTTTTTGATCTTGGGTGAAATAGAAAACCTTGGATTGATATTGGGGTCCCATATCAGGGCCTTGCCGATTGTGCTGGGTCGGATCATGGATCTCAAAAAATTCTTGAGCAACTGTTTTATAATCGGTCTTTCTGGGGTCAAAAATCACCTCGATCGCTTCCACGTGGCCGGTTTTTCCTGTGCATACTTCTTCATAGGTCGGATCCACCACGCTTCCGCCGATGTAACCAACAGCCGTTGAAATCACTCCTGGCAGCTTCTTCATGTAATATTCAACGCCCCAAAAGCAGCCGCCTGCAAAAATAGCTCTCTCATACCCTTGCTCTGTTGTTGCTGGAACAAATGCCAGTGAAAGAGAGTTCACGCAGTGGCGTGTGTTTTTAGGTGTAATGCGCTCGCCGATGAAAACATGTCCCAGATGCGCTCCACACCTGCGGCAGCGGATTTCTGTGCGCTCACCGTCAGCATCAGGCCTTCGATCGACCGCATCTTGGATTTCTTCATCAAAGCTCGGCCATCCGCAATGGGAATCAAATTTTCCTGACGAAAGATAGAGCGGCGCATCGCACTGTTTACAAACATAAACGCCAGGGTCAGAGTGTTGATTATACTCACCCGAACCGGGATACTCCGTTCCACCGCCCACAATGATTTGCTCTTCTTCGCGTGTGAGAAAGTGGTGTCTTTTCATGGCTGATAAATTTTCAATACGGCTTCAGCTTCTTCAAGCACAGAGTCGAGCTTAGCTTTTACTTTATCAGCTTCATCCGAATCCATCTTGTCTAGAGCTTGATAGTTGCGGTAAGCCGACATTAGTTGTCCAACCATGACAAAATACTCCCCTTGATATTCAAGAGCTGCTTCATGCTGTGGATTGTACTTAATGGCTTTTGCATAGGCATCGCCGGCTTTATCTAGATAACCTTTTGCAGTCATCCGATAGCAGTACCCCATATTGTTCCATGCATCGGCATCATCTTTTTGTTCAGAGATCGCAGCCTGATAAAGCTCTATGGCTGCTGCATAATCTCGTTTGTTTTGTGCATTAAGTGCTTCGGCAAAATATTGATGATGTTTAGAAGGCGGCTCATCCGGCGACGGCGATGGTGAAGAAGCCGAGCAGAGTATAAAAGCAATTAAGACCATTATTTTTTTCATAAAAAACCTCGTTTCTTTCCTTTGTATCTTAACGCCGAACTTTGTTCAACTTATCTATTAACATCTCAACCTTGCTGATTTCTTCTTCAAGGGAAAGCACGGAAGAATCTAAACATGCATCAAAAGATTTAGGATCCATCTGACTGAGTGCAGCATGGGTCGTTATAACATACTTCCTTGCATACTCTGCACGCTTTTCACTCCGTTGTCTAAAGGCTGCTCTCTTCTCGTCACGCTGAATTAAGACCCCAAGTGGAGGCAGGACTAAGAAATAGCACTCTCCTTCCTTCTTTTCTCTCCAAGGGATCTGAGCATCGATGATAAAATTGTCTTTAATCGTTTGGATTTTCTGATCTAATAAAGCGTTTGCTTCCATCTCACTATAACATCCTGCTTCACTAAGGTCATCGCGATCGATGCGTGTCCAATTAGGCCCCCATTTTTTTTGAAGTGCTTCAGCAAGTGTTGATTTTCCGCTGCAGGATGGTCCAAAAATAAATATTCGTATCATAATAGTTTTTTAACTCCCTTTTATTTTAATAGGTTTTACTAGTAATAAGATAAAGATATGCCCTTCTTTTATGAAAAGCAGCTGGAGTTTATACGCTATCTCCACCAATTTAGTACACCTTGGCTTGATGATATCTTCAAATTCTTAAATTATTTTGACCGCCCTGAATTTCTCTTTGTTCTGATACCTATTGTTTGGATTGGGTATCATTGGAAACCAGGACTCCGGCTTTTCTATATTTTAATGCTCAGCGGAATCGTAAACATATTTTTAAAGCAATTGATTATAGATCCGCGTCCTTTTCATTTGGATCCTAGTGTAGGGCTGATTGAGGTAGAAGGATTCGGGATTCCGAGCGGTGCTGCACAAACCGTTATTCTACTCTCAGGAATTTTACTTAACTCTGTCAGGAAAAGATGGGCTTGGATCCTCTGCATTAACTATGTCTTTTGGATCTCTTTGTCGCGCGTTTATTTAGGTGTTCATTTTCCCTCTGACATTCTGGGAGGATGGATAATAGGGCTCCTGCTATGGGCGCTGTATACTTATGGAAGGCCTCCCTTTGAAAAATGGTTAGTAAAGCTAAGCCTACTAATGCGCTTTCTTCTCTCTCAACTTATTCCCCTCTTGCTTTGGGCAATTGTGCCCAAAGCGAGCAGGCTTATTATTTTGACTTTAACTGTAGGAATGGGAATTTGTCTGGCCGCTTATTTTAAAATCCTTCTTAGCATTCCCAAAAACCGAAAAATATTCCTTTTTCGATCACTCATAGGAGTTGCGGGAACATTCTTTTTCGCATTCATCTCTGAAAATCTCTGGCAGCCTTTTCTGATTGGATTATGGCTGAGCTTTGGAGCTAACCTAGTTTTTTATCGAAACAGGTGAAAAAAATACGCTGCTCCGCTTTAGGTGAAATTTCAACTGTACGATTTTTCCGTACAACTGAACCTCGAGCCTCTAAAGATGCACTTCGTTCTTCAGCAGAGTTCCATCCTTAAAAGATTTGATATTTTCTAAAGTGATGCGAGCAATATTTTCCATCGCCTCTTTCGTGAAAAACGCCTGATGAGATGTCATCAGAACAGTGGGCATCGAAAGAAGCTTTGTTAATAGAGCATCAGAGATACCAGAGGACGAAAAATCTTCGTAGAAGATTTTGCTCTCATTTTCATAAACATCAAGCCCTGCTGCGCGCACCTTTTTCGATTGAAGGGCATCGATCAGCGCTTGCGTGTCAATAAGACCTCCACGACCTGTGTTGATCAGCATAACGCCTTGTTTCATTTGATCGATAGTAGAGCGATTGATCATATGGAAGTTGTCGGTCGTCAGTGCGCAGTGCAAGGTGATAATATCGCTTTCTTTATAGAGCGTGGGGAGATCTGCGTACTTACAACCCGTTTTCTCTACTTGTGACTTATCGATGTCATAACCTAAAACCTTCATTCCGAACCCTTGCAGTATTTTTACAACAACTGAGCCAATTTGCCCGCAGCCGATAACTCCTACTGTTTTTCCATGCATGTCAAATCCCATGAGACCTGTAATAGTGAAATTGTTTTCCTTCACCCGCTCATAGGCAAGATTATATTTGCGATTAAGACATAGCATGAGTCCAACTGCATGCTCGGCAACTGCGTAGGGAGAATAGCGCGGCACCCGCACTACTTTAATTTTATGATGAGCCGCTTTCAGATCGACGTTATTATATCCTGCAGATCGAAGAGCGATCAGCCCTATGCCTTGCTCGCACAGCTTATCAATGACTTCTTCTGTGATCTGATCATTGACAAAAGCACAGACGACATCATGCCCTTTTGTAAGGGAGGCTGTCTTCGCATCTAAATGTGTTTCAAGGTAGGTGATTTCATAGCCAAATGAGGCGTTGGCTGCGTTAAAAAACTCTATGTCGTACGGCTTTGCATAATAGAATGCTATTTTCATGTGTCCCTTCTGACTTGAAGGAATACAACATTATCTCAATGTTTCAAAGATAGATCATGGCAGAGATGACGGGTAAGTCGGCTTGCAATAGGTCTCTTTGATTTTGAGCAAAGTCAACAATGAAATAATTAAATAAGCAGGAAGCGTCAAGAAGGCTGCTTTGTAAGCGGTGACGGAAAAGACCCTTGCCCCTTCCACCAATCTTCCATCCCATGACATATCTAAAAACTTACCTGTCAGAGGGTCTGAGAAAGCGCCTAAAAGCGCATCGAATGCATTCATAAATCCAATGGCTGTTGCAGCAAGAATAGGGATGTTAATTTCTCGGATCATTGTGAAGCAGAGCAAAAAGCTGCTGATGGAGAATCCAAAAATAAACAGTAAAAATCCCAGCGAGTAGATAGAAACACCAGGAGCATAAACAACGGCTGTTATAGAGAGCGTCGCAATGATAGTGCCCCATACCATGACGATGCGCCGGCGCCCCAGCCAGTCCGAGAATAAGCCAAAAACAGGAGCTCCGACTGCAAAACCGATGAAGATAAGTGAGACCATTTGAGCAGCCATGTTCTGTTCTAACTGAAATCCTTCTGCGATAAATGAAACTCCCCATAGCCCGCCGAATACCATAACGGGAGCAAATGCAAATCCACTATAGATGGAAAGCCACCAGGATTGCGTGCTTTTAAAAACTCGTTTAATACTTTCAAATAGAGAGATCCGATCTGAAGCAATGTTTTTTTCTCGAGCATGATCGGGTGATTTATCTCGAACCACCAGCCAGAAAATAGCAGCTAATATAAGCCCTGCAAAACCAATGACTTCAATCGCATGGCGCCATTCCATCTTGTGAATAAATGCCCCAAGCGGCGCCTGTCCTCCGACAGCACCTAACATGGCCATCGTCATCATAAGACCTGCCATGAAAGCAAAATGTTTATATGGAAACCAGTTGGCTATCAGTTTTAAGCAGTTGACAGCTGCAAAAGCCGCACCGGCGCCTGTTATAAAACGCCCCACGGAAGCAACAAAGAGCGAACTTGCTCCAGCAAAAACAAGGCTTCCTACAGCACATAAAGCAATCGCTACAGTGGTGGTTTTTCTGGGGCCGAATTTATCCAGCAAGAGGCCCGCAGGAATTTGCAAAAGAAGATATGCATAAAAATAACTTGCAGCTAGATTCCCAAGCTCAACCCCACCAATCTCAAATGTTTTCATGAGCGTAGCAGTCATTACACTTGGAGAAACTTCTATTGCATATTTATAGAACATAAAAATCGCGCTTAAAAGCCAAATGGTCCAAGCACGTACTGGGTAAGCTAATTTTTCATGCATTATTTTTTTTGTCATTTTTCACCGTGGCCAAGGTTTATATCAGCTCTCGTATTTTTTTCTCCACCGAAAGAAATGGGGCCGTAAAAAGAATACTTGGCATGATTCAAAAAAGCCCAACGGCGATCGCCATACGACCAATGCCAAAATTCGGCGGGATAATTCACAAAGCCCACAGCAGATAAGGCAGTTGCCATTATATCTCTATTTTTACGCGCCTCTAGTGAAATCAAGGTGGAGTTTGTTTGAATCATTGCTGGGTTAAAAGGATCATTTGGATCCTCTCCCAAATCTAAGCAGCCGCCTTGACCGTCGATCAGAATCACATCAATTGCACCTCCTGTAGAATGAGGAGGAGTATTTTGATGACCTTCCCATGTTTTCACAGGAGCTACAAACTTTGAAGTTTCCTCAAATAGCTCTTGCTTATTCTTCTTTGGAAACTTGAGCTTAATTTTCTCATACATTTCATTGAACAGTTTTTCTTGTACATCTAAACTACGCAATCCTACATTTAGCTCAAAACGAAGTCCATTAGGAAGCAATTGCTGCGCTGCGCACAGTTTGTCATAAACGGTTTTGCGCATCTGCGTACAGTCTGGATTGTCCATTAAAAAACTTGCATCATAAGCAATAATCGATTGGTTTCTCAAATCGACTAACTCTTCTCCATTTTCCTGAATGAGAACATCGCGTATGGACTTATAGAAACCCCTAAGATTCTCAGCAGCACCAATCACATGACTCATGCACAACAAAGCGCTAATTATAAAAAACCGTTTCATTCGCTACCTTTTTTAAAGAAACTAAACAATAGCAATTTAAACCTCTATAAAATGTTCAGCGGATTTCACGACATGTTTTTGTCTTAAAAACTTTTCAAACTTTCAAGATATCATTGCCTATATTTCAATCATGGACTATCCTCCGCAAAAAAATGTTTTTTCAAAAGGATTTTTATGCAAAAGAATAACGAGATTGTACCTTCAAGCTTATCTTTCGAGTCCCTTAAAAAGCTGAATAAACACGGAATAGAGTACTGGAGCGCAAGAGACCTGCAGCCTTATTTGGGATACGCGGAATGGAGAAAGTTTGAAAACACCATTAAAAAAGCCATGGAATCTTGCAAACAATCTGAAAACGACCCTCAAAACCATTTTGTCGGCGCCGACAAAATGGTCGAAATTGGGAGCCACACAACGAGGGAGGTAAACGACTATCACCTTTCTCGTTTTGCCTGCTACCTTATCGCCCAAAACGGTGATCCTAGAAAATCAGAAATTGCCCAAGCGCAAAAATACTTTGCGATCCAAACTCGAAGACAAGAACTCTCCGATGCAGAAGCGGCTGATCGGGAACGATTAGAAATGAGAGAGCAAGCCTCGATTGAATTCAAAGCACTGTCAGGAGCTGCCCGAAATGCTGGCGTCCAGGATAAAATGTTCGGCCTTTTTCATGACGCTGGATACAAAGGACTTTATGGAGGCTTGGGAGTTGATGCCATTAAGGCCCGAAAAGGCATCGATCCTAAAGAACAACTCATGGACCGAATGAATACAACTGAGCTCTCTGCCAATCAGTTTCGCATGACCCATACACGCGAAAAGCTCAAAATGGAAAATATTAAAAATTTAAGAGCTGCCATGGAGGTTCATGAAGCTGTGGGAAAAGAAGTCCGTGCCGCCATTGTTAAAATCGGTGTTGCTCTACCCGAAAACATTCCTGCTGTAGAGCCTATTAAAAATGTTAAGAAGCGCCTCAAAGCCTCTTTTGACTCTTGAACCCAAAGATGCCGTTGGATTGATTTCACCTGACGAAACAGAAAAAAATTAGACTTCTTGAATTTATTTTCTACGAATCGTTTTTCCAATCAAGGTCTTTATGAGCAGCTCTGCTAGCCATTTTTCATACTTTGCCGATGACCATCCACGCTCAATGACAAACATTCGGTACATATCGCGACCGGTAAAAGCCCATAGTATATCATGCGCTTTGGATGGGGTAAGGCCTACCGCAAGTGATTTTTCTCGTTCCATTGTTTTTATGCCCTCTGCCAATCGCTCATAACGGCGTTTTTCTCTTTCTTTCTCGAGTTCTTTGAATTCGGGAGCTAAAACAGAAGCTCCTCTAAAAATGTCCATCTGTGCTCTCTCAGCATCATACATTTGCCTCGCAATTTTAGCTGCGATCATAAGTCGTTTTTTTGACGATTTTTCACGCTTGGTCTTCTCTACAAGAGCTTCGCGCTGCTTTGTAGGAAGAGCTTCCTCCATTAATGCGCGCAGGATCCCAATCTTAGATTGAAAAATTGCGTAAATCGTCGGCATTGAAACTTTTGAAACTTGGGCCAGCTTTTCAATTGTAACAGTCTCAAAACCTTCAAGCTGAAACAGCCTTTTTGCAGAGACAAGAATACGATTTCTTGTTTCTGCAGCCTGAGCGATCCTGGTCTCTGATTTGTAAACTCTTTTCTTTGTATTTGACATATTGAATATAGTTTACTATAATTAATTCGAAAAGTCAAAACTATTAAAAGGAAAAATCATGGACAATATAGCTATAGCCGAAGCCTATTACACAGCATGGGGAGAAAAAGATGTCTCTAGAATGGAAAAGTTTTTACATCCAGACGCCCAATTGATCACTCCGCTTGAAAAAAACATGGTTCTAGGAAAAGAGTCCATTCTTGAAAAATTGAAAAAAAGTGCTACTCTTTTTAACGCACTCACAATACGGGCTAAATTTGCTTCAGGAGATCAAACCATGTTGGTTATCGATTTAGATTTTCCTGTGCCTGCTGGAATCTTGCGCACAGCTTCACTCATGACATTTCAAGAAGGTCTTATCACAAGGATTGAGCTCTTTTTTGACACCAAGCAAAGCTAAAGACAGAACTCTCGAACATTTTCGTTGGGTCAGAAGTCGGCTAATTTCTATGCAAAAAGCCTGATTAAAAACAGGTTTTCGTTAAGGCAGGGACGCATCTTTTCTTAAAATACGTCACAGGTTGAGAACTGGAAAACTGCGCTTCTTGAACTTGGTTAAAGTTGGCGCGAATTATGCCCCACTGAGCGAGAAACCCTAAAACGTCGTTATACGTGGTGAATGTCCAATGCGACCAACGATCTTGTTCTTTGAGTTCTATGAGAGCTTGATCAGATTTTACACAATGAAGATCCCGGGTCAAATTTTCTTTCTTTCCATAATCCATTATTTGATCAATCTCGGGTGTTATAAATAAAATCCTCCCGTTAATCTCCTTGATTTTACTTATTCCTTCGCAATCAAAGTTCTCTTTTAAAACAGCTTGTACGATAGAAAGATCTGCAAAAATAGTAAAAGACCGTGCGAGCTTATAAACATCACCATGTCCCCTATCGACAATGAGATGCATTTTTGGATCTTTTTGATCTGCGACCGCGCTGATGCCCGGCTCGGTGCTAGCGCAATATGTTTTAACTGCAATCTCTTGATCAGGTTTTTTTTCTCTTAAATATTTCAGAAGACAAGATAGCTCTTTTGAATAAGAAACCGTTCCTAACTTTGTTGGATTCCAAAGAAGTATATCAGCTCCATTTTTTAAAAAAGGCTCCCAATGGGAAGGGTAATGGTCTTGATATGTCGTATTTAAACAGAGCACGAGTACATTGCCGGTACTCTCTTGAGCAGGCAAATAAATCGCATCAATTTCATTCCCCTCATCATTTAGGCAGTTTAATTCCTGGGCTTGAAAATTTCTCAAAAGGCCTAAGCGTCTTTCTGCAGCAATTGTAGGATTTAATTCTTTATACCCTACATAAAATGAACGCATTGCAACTTTTTCGATGGCCGATTTTATCAATGAGTAGGTTTGCGTCTTATAGACAAATGCTATACCACCGGCACAAATTACACCTGCAATTCCTAACTGTATCACAACTCGCTCCTCATTTTTCTGTAGCACACAGATAATACAAGACAAATTCTATTTAGGACAAATCTAAGCAGCCTTTTGCCCTTATGAGATATTCCGTCTACATATCCCTAGGGAGTTTGGAAAGATAAGATCTCCAAATTGCCTATCACCCCAATTGAAAATATATATATCTTTTTTCGTCCAATTTTGATAAAATTTCCTTGTAATAAGGAGCCGGATGACTACATCTTTAAACCTAGATGATCTACCCATTTTAGAGGGGTCGACAACTGAGATTCAAAGAATTTATTTAATTCGGCATGGGCAAAGTGTACTGAACCTGCCAGATGCAGATGGGGTGCAAAGGGTTCAAGGAACGAGTTTGCAAGTTGAACTCACACCTCTTGGAGCTGCCCAGGCACAAAGGCTGCATGAAAAACTCATTCCCCGCATTAGGCATCTGGACTTAAAGCTTATTTCTTCCAATGCAACACGCGCCCAGCAGACAATGCAAATTTTCTCAGAATATTTTGGACAAGAGGTCGATATCTGTCCCGGCTTGCGTGAGTTAGGGTCTGCTGATTGGGAGGGACAGCGCAAGGAAGCAGCCTATCATACGGCGTATAAAGTCTGGCATAGTTTATCTCCCAAAGACAAATTCACTGCACCAAAAATGCCTGGAGGAGAAAGCCCTATTGAGGTTGTCCAGCGCGCAATCAATGATTTAGACAAAGTCATTCAATCGGCTGCTGGAAAAACCATTCTTGGAGTTTGTCATGACATGACCTCCAATGTGCTTTCTATCTATCTCAATCATAGGATCGAAAATCTGTCCATCGAGCCTGGAAAGGAACTGCCTTACATCGACATTGCTAACTGCGATATCATTTTGCTCGAAGTGCCAACTGGCGAGTCTGTTGAAAAAGGAAAGGTAACAGCTCTTATTAAGACAGGCGCTTAGGTCGCATCATAGCCAAGAAAAATTTGACTGGAAAAACCTTTATAGTCTCTCTATTATTGTTGAATATCTGAAGGAAAATGCAATGGTGCGAAGTATAAAAATAGTGGTTTTGTATCTTTTTATTTTACTTCTGCAAAGTTGCATGACAGGTTCGGTATTGAGAACAGCCCGCGTTCTGGAAAAAGATCAATACGAAATTTCAGGCGGCCTTGCGCAAAGTGAGTTAGGACATTTAACTCAGGTTATTATTGCTGCTTATGGAATAAGCAATCGTTTTGAAATTGAAGGGCGCTGGGAAGATGAATATTTCAGCCTTACTCCTAGATTACAATTGCTAAAATCGGATCATCATTGGATTGATTGCCTCGCTTTTTTCCAAATTGGCTATGGAGCTGATGTTCGTTTATTAGGGGGTCCCGGAATCATGTTCGGAAAACGTTTCAAAGATTTTAGCCCTTACCTAGCCTACAAATACATCCATTTTCAAAATAATCGGGTATTTAGAGATTCTTTTCGAAACGCCCATTATGTAAAATTGGGAGCTCGGTATTATTTGCCCTCTCACCGGGAAAAATCTTCCATATCACACAAGGCTTGGTTTATTGGAGCGGAATTCGGACCAACTATGTTCCCCCATCATGGCATTATTTTTGAATGGGCAGCCAATATTGGATTCAACTTTTAACAACGCAATATTGCCCGCGGCTGCATACCGCTTCCAGTTCATATTTTATTCTGAGTCGACATCAGATTCTAATGGCATACTAGAATCAAAAACAAGGCGTCCTAAAAAGTTTTCTTGCGAAATGACAGGCTTACCACTTTCTTGCTCTAGCTGATGTCTCGCATCCCCAGCAATCTTGCCTCCCATTTTTGCTGCACTTTTATTTTCATCAAATCCTTGAGCATCTCTGTTTACTGCAATTTCTTTTGTGGCAGCTTCTCCCAGCATTGAAAAGATTAATTCTAAACCTGTCATGTGGTCTCGAAGATTCTCCTGCTGAAGACCTTTGTGTTCTTTATATTCAGAAGGTGTCATTCCAAATGTTGCTTTGGAGATTTCAGCTGTCAAAATGGCATATTCTCGCTGTATTTTAATACCTCTTTTGTCCCACTCATCTGTCAATTCCTCACGGATAGCTATTCCTCGCATCCGTTTTTCGATCCATGCATCGCTATAGCCTTTGGCTTTATAAATTGCGAGAGTACGTTTTGTGGCAAGTTCTGGGTCTTCGATTTCCAAAATACGTTCATATCCAACTTGAGCAAGCCATCTTTTGAAAGGTTCTGCCTTAGGAGAAGGAATAGACTGGATGATACGGAATAGGGTCTCTGTATTGGCGGTATCCGTGAGGTATTTTTTTCCATCATTGGATTCCAATTTCAGTTGCTCGATTTTATCGAGTAACTGACTAAACCCTTCATCTCCAATGAGTTTCTTCTTTAATTCAGGCCAATAGCGGTTTGGATCTGTGCTTTCAGTTAAAACTCGAACAACATCAATAATGGAAAAATACCATTCGCCATTGTGAAATATGCGGCGGATCTTTTTGTCTTCAAAGACGACAATTTTATTCTGAGGCTGTATTCCTAGTTGTTTCTTAGATACATTTGTCATTTCATAATCCTTTTTTTGAATTAGAAAGCGCATTCTGTTCTTCTAGGGAATTTTCGACAAGAAAATTGATCTCATTTTTATCTGCACACAAATTATAGATTTTATCTTTGAGAATGAACTATGCTGAACTCCAAAAAAATGGATTCTAAGAGAATAGAATGATAGCCGGTCTTGGACAACTCATTTTAGCTATCGCATTTGTGGGCTTAGTATCTTTTTTTACTTACAAAGTTACTCTGCTTACTTGCTTAAAAAGCATCGAGCTTTGCTTTGAATCCACTATTTTTCGCAGGGGAATATGCATTCTCTTAGCATTGATTTTTTGTGCCGTTGGAATCCTGCAGCTTAGAGATTTTGTCAAAGAAAGCGAGCAAGGCCTGTCCCGGCTCTTTCCTCTTTCTTTCTTATCGTCAGGAATTTTTTTGTTTTTAATTTTTTGGAAGCTGAAAGAGTCGTGATTCTAAATCGATTTAGTTCTTTTGAAAAACATGTCATTTGAGAGTCAATACTTAACTCATTAAAAATCAAAATGCTCGGAACAGGAGTCGAACCTGCACCCGCTATTAACGGAGGGGATTTTAAGTCTGCCGAAATTCAATCATGACTATAAACCATAACACCCAACTAACTATTCCAGAATCACTTATACCAACTTCAGCGATAGTTGCAAATAGTTTTTTATAGTGTTTTTTAGCCTATTAGTGGACCACCAGTGGACCATTAAGATAAGCGTTTTAGTTTCATTAAAAATACTTTTTTCAGTCTAAGATCGCGTTCTCTTCTTTGTTAGAAAACAAGTTATTAAAGCACCTCGTGGCTAACGAACTATCATTTTGCGCTTACATCAAACTTCAATTTAGATGAGTATATAACCCACATTGTTTAAACTGATTGCTACATCAGGGTAATCTTATCATAAGAATTTTTTACTGATCGCTAGTGATTCATTGAGGTATTTCAGAGCCTCTTCATGTTTGCCGAGCTTTCTGAGTGATAATCCCACATTGTATAAGCTGGCTGCTATGTGAGGGTGCTCTGGTCCAAAAAGTTTTTTCATGAGTGCCAGTGCTTCCATCTTGTATTTCAGAGCCTCCCCATGTTTACCGAGATCTCCGAGCGTTCCTCCAACATTGTTTAAGCTCGCTGCCACCTCAGGATGATTTTCTCCTAACAGTTTTTTCCTGAGAACCAGTGCTTCCATGGTGTATTTCAAAGCCTCCTCATGCTTGCCGAGCCTTCCAAGCGATAATCCCACATTGTCTAAGCTGGCCGCCACCTCAGGATGATCTTCTCCCAACAGTTTTTTCCTGAGCGCCAACGCTTCCATGGTGTATTTCAGAGCCTCCTCATATTTGCCGAGCTCTCTAAGCGTTAATCCCGCACTGTATAAACTGTTTGCTACCTGAGGGTGCTCTGGCCCAAAGAGTTTTTTTCTGAGCGCAAGCGCTTCCATCTTGT
Source organism: Rhabdochlamydiaceae bacterium (assembly GCA_017994195.1). Lineage (GTDB taxonomy): Bacteria > Chlamydiota > Chlamydiia > Chlamydiales > Rhabdochlamydiaceae > PALSA-1444. The sequence goes on along the minus strand of JAGOLG010000019.1, from coordinate 4,591 downwards.
ATTTCAGAGCCTCTTCATGTTTTCCTAGATCTTCGAGTGCTACTCCCATATTGTTTAAACTGATTGCCACTAAAGGGTGCTCTGGCCCAAAGAGTTTTTTCATGAGTGCCAACGATTCCATCTTGTATTTCAGTGCCTGCTTGTATTTGCCGAGCTCTCCGAAAGACAATCCAACATTACTTAAACTGGCTGCCACCTGATAGTGCTCTGGGCCAAAGACTTTTTTTATGAGTGCCAGTGCTTCCATCTGATATTTTAAGGCATCCTCGTGTTTTCCTAGAGCTTTGAGAGATAATCCCACATTGTTTAAACTAACTGCCATATCAGGGTGATCTTCTCCTAAGGTTTTTTTTCTAAGCGTCAGCACTTCCATGTGATATTTCAAGGCATCCTCGTGTTTTCCTAGATCTTCGAGCGCTACCCCCACATGCTCTAAACAGGTCAACACATGACGGTCCTCTGGCCCAAAGATTTTTTTCATGAGCGCCAGCGATTGATTGAGGTATTTCAAAGCCTCCTCATGTTTTCCTAGATCTCTGAAAGACAATCCCACATTGTCCAAACTGAGTGCTACTAAACAGTGTTGCAAATCAGGGTACATTTCTTTTGCTAGGGATGAAGCTTTCTCAGCATGAGTATTTGCTTGGACAACCTTTCCAAAATGCCGATGACATTGTGTCAAATAATTAAGAATACCTAAAAAATCTTCACCCTGTTTGCATCGATAAAGCTCGCAGTACCCTATAAGGGTTTCACTGTTTACAACGATTGCATTTGTTAAATCTCTATTTTTTAATTGTTCAAGATCATTTCTTGCACCCAGTACATTAAAGATTTTCAATCCTTGTGCTAAGCATTCCTGCTTCTTTTCATCAATTAACTTATGACGTATGACCGTCTGAACTACAGGATGCACTACATAACCTTCATTAAATTTATCTAAGATCGAATAATTCTTTAAAAGCCCTATAGCCCTTTCAAAATCTAGTTCATCGATGGAGCCTTGCATAGACCATAGCTTTAAAGCCTCATACGGGATGTTTGATGAAGCAAGAAAAGAAATAAAATCCAGTAATGGTTTAGCAAAGGGTGATTCTTCCTGTCTTTCAATCACATCCATGGTGATCTGCCATGTTGTTAAAACTGTTTTTTCTTCTTTCGTTAACCGAAGATACTTATCTTCAAAAAGTGTAACGCCGTACTTTTCGAACTGTTTAAGATATTTTTCAATGGAACATCCTTGCACTCTGATGTAAGATGCTGCATGAGTCAATGCCAGCGGAAGGTATCCTAATTTCTCAGCCAGACGTTTAGCACCTTCTTTGTCATCCGTCTTGCTGGCATTGAAAAGAAAATTCACTGCTTCTTGTTCTGTAAACCGGTCCAGTTTAATCTTATTAAAACCTAACCTACCTAAGTCTTCTTCAAGCCGAGAAGTGACTAGTATACATTTGCCCCGGTTGGGAAGGCGCTTTTGTATTTCTAAAAAAGTCTCAGGGCTATCGACCCCATCAAAGATTAAGAGATATTCATTCTCTATTTTTTCTAGCTGCACTTTGAGCATCTGGAGCCGTTCATCTACTTTTTCTAGTCTAGCAATATCCAACTCATCTGCCAGTTTTAAAAGTCCTATAATCATAGCTTCAGGAGTTGATGAAGGAATAAAGTGGATCCATCTATAACTTGACTGGTATTCTTCAGCATATTTTAGGATAAGAGCGGTTTTTCCTATACCTCCTAGTCCGTGAATAACCACTCTTCTCTTATCGCTTAGCTTTTCATGAAGCTGATCGCGTTCTTTTTCTCTTCCTGTAAAGTATTGATCAGATGGTGGAATGTTAATGATTTTGGTACTTGCAGCAATTCTATTGGATATTTGTGATGCTTTATAAAAGATCTTGTATCTCTCAGCAACATTTCCCAGTTTCGATAGAGAGGTTAAAACTCTCCTACTATCTTTTAAATTTTGCTCTCCTGATGTGTTAAAAAAAAACTGACAGACTGCTCCCCTGAGGCTATCATTTCTTTTTTCTTTTCTTCACTGACATCAAAATCCAATAGTCCCACCTCTTTTACAGGGATAGATACTGTTCTATCTTTGTGATAAGGATGTTCTCTTTGGAGTAGTTCTTCGGCGTGGTAAAAGGTATAGATCATCGCTTGCGCTATGTCTTTTGGGCTCTCTGGAATGTTTGGTGTCGTTTCTTGCGCTGTCTCTAAACTTAAGCCTAAAGTTCTTCGGTTGGTTTTTTCTCCACGAACGAATGGATCTTCTTGGTATTTCTCATCATCAAAAGCATCGATGGGATAGTTTCGAACGAGTCCTCCATCAAAAAACTTTCCATGATGTTCTACAGGATGGCGGGTACCAGTTTCATCTTTGAAATGGAGAGTATGAGGTTTGAACGCTCCTGGGATCGAAACAGATGCTCTGACCGCATCGGAAATGATCAGACGATTCCAAGCTCCTCCATCTTCGTAGTTAAAACGAACAATCTCTGTTTTTTGTGAGTCCATGATACCAAAGATATCCTCTTTAGCTTTTTCATCGGTAATGCGGATGGCAAAGACGTGAAGATCTTTAAACTTAGTGGGATTTTTCCGTCTGAGGGTATGTAGCTCCTCAAACGTACAATGCTTGATTCCATTAGGATTTTCAGGAGATTTTGTCGCCTGTTGGATCAACTGGTCGACCCATACTCTGAGCTCTTCTCCCGAGCAGAGTCCTGTCATCTGATTGAGTCTTTGTAAGTAAGTTTCTGCCCTTTTTAAGGGATGCTTAAGAGTTTGCCATCCTTCCCAGTATTCTTTCACGAGAACCCTAAGGCTTGCAGACAAACCCTGTTCTTTACCGGTTTTAAGTAGTTCTCTTTCTAATGTGTGCTGCGGATCTAAGAGCTCGGCAAAATTTTTAGAAAGATGGGGTTCTAATGCCTTAGAGTCATATCCTACGGAGATAAGTGAGGATAAAATTGCTCCAGCAGAGGTTCCAGCGACCCTTCTGACCTCTTTTACAGCTCCTAAAAGCTCTAGCTTTCTTAGAGCTCCTAGGTACGCTAGACCTCGAGGACCTCCTCCTTGGAAGACGAGGTTATGGGGAGGGCGACGTGTAAAATTAGGGGGTCTTGTCACTGCTATTCTTTGTGTTCCTCGGAGACTATCTAACCGGGCAACACAGGTTTTTGCTTCAGGGCTCTGTCTATCTTTTAAAATGACTCGAGGAGTGTATCCTTCTTCATTGGCAGCTTCGATATCTGCGCCTAGGTTGTAAAGGAATTCAATCGCATCAGCATGTTCTCCATCAGCTGCGTAGTAGACAGCAGTGGCTTTTCCCTCTTCTTTTCCATCGTTTAAATAGACGCCGTGGCGATCAAGAAGATAGATAGCATTGAGATCTCCTAAGTAAGCAGCAAGCTGTAATGGGGTTCGGCCTTGAGGATCGGACTGTCTCATGAGCTTACGAACATCTTCAGAGGTGAGGAGGGTTTCCAACATGGGAGCTTGGTTAGCATGGATCGCTAGATGGAGGAGGTTTCCTATGCCGTGAACGGTTTGGGTGAGGTCTACTTTCTTAAAAACATCGTGCTGAATCATGACTTGGAGTGTTTCGGCATGTCCTACGACGACGGCCATACTTAATGGGTTGACGTGGGTTCTTTCGGGGGTTATCCAAGCTTCACTGAGTCTAGCACCTCTTTCAAGAAGAGCTTCAACGGCTTTTGGTTGTTGTTCATGAATAGCTAGATGAAGAGGAGCAAAGCCTTGATGGTCTTTACTGCTTATAGAGATATGGCGTGCAAGCTGTGGAATGAGAGCAGCATTTCCTCGTTGTGCAGCGATGTGTAGGGCTGTTCGTCCTGCTCCATCAGTGAAATGAACCAACTCTCCATGTTGCAAAAGGCTTTCAATTGCTACTTGATCTCCTTGCTCTGCTGCTGCGAAAAAGAGGTTATATCCTCTAGAGTCTTTTAGATCTATGATATCGGCGATATTTAGGTGGGTGAGTTGGTTAGGGGAAGATAAGATAGCATCAAAGAGCTGGTCTGTCTTGGCAAGGGCTGTACTGCTTCCTATGGGCTCTTTTTTGGCCTCAGCTAAGAGGCTGGTAATAGGGGTTTCAGAATAAACTACTACAGGGAGGCAGCTGTCCTCCATATTATTCTTGGATGAAGCATCTGTAATAGGTGAGGCATAAGCTCCTGGTAATAGGGAAGGGAAATTCCACTTCATGGAAGCAAATGGAGCATAAGCCTTCGACACAACCGTATATACACGATCAATCAGAGGTCGAAGAATTCTTTCTCCTAAGACTTCAGCAGGGGGTTTTCCAATGAGAACGATTTCTCCTTGGTGATTTTCCAATAGACGATTACGTGGGAGAGTAGGATCGATGAGAGGGAGGAGACGAGCGTTGTGCTTTGGTGCTTCAGCAAGCAACATAGGGTACACAAAACCCGAAATTACTGTGGTGTTAGCATAAACCTGTAGACTCATTTTTGCCTCCTTGATCGAGATAGAAATGTTTTATAAAAAATATTAGATTATATATAAGATTTTTCGACAATCATTTAATAGAGATACAGCAGGGCAC
>JAGOLG010000018.1 GCA_017994195.1 Rhabdochlamydiaceae bacterium | reverse complement strand
CTATTGGGACAGCTGCTTCAGTAGTCAGCCAGGCAGTTCAAAATGTTCCTGTCGTTAATACAGTTGTAAATGTAGCAGGTTCTGTTGTAACAACTGTAGCAGCAACGGCAGCCTATTACGGACCAGAAGTTGCGGCAAATGGACCCAAGGTTGTAGATAAAATTCTTCATCCACAAGCGTCTCCAGCTAATCAATATGATCCCGGAGAGTTTGCTCTCAATGTAGTAGCAAACGCACACGGCGATACAAATGCTATTTCCTCAAGCATGGCAAAAAAATTGGTTGATTCACCCCTTCTCTTAAGTTTAACGCGTCTATTACTTGCCCATACGATTGATAAAAAAATCGCAACCAATGCAATTGCTAGATCCATTAACAAGATTTCTGAGCTCATGCAGGACCCTGCAATTAAGCAGAAAGTGGCAGAACTTAAAGCAAATCCCACCGTACAAACTAAAGAAGCGTTAGTCTTAGCGCTCAGAGCGGCTGTAGAAAACCAATACGGAGCAGTAGAGCAGCAGGTGGCTAAAATCACACGAAATAAAGCAACAGCTGCCATACCATCTATTGTCACTTCAATTGTAACCCTCATGCATGACAAAGAAGTGGAGTTTTTTGGGATGGAACTTTCAAATAATGCCCAAACAAAAGCTCTTCTTGAGTCGGTGCTGCCAGAGTTAATTCCTATGCTTGCAGTGTATGTTAAAAGAGAAGCATTAAGTCCAACTGATTTAACTAAAGATGAAGTGAATGGGTTATATCAAAATTTAAACGCCGCTTTATTTGCGCCTTATAGTGATTATAAGATTGCAAAGGGAGCCAAAGGGATTTTATCTGCAGGTCTATCTCTTTTACAAAACCATGCTCAATTCCTTCCAAGGCTGCTTTCTGAAAAGATTGGTTGTTCACTCGTAGAACCTATCATCACTCTCGATGATAACCCGGACTTTGATATAGATAAGATCGAAGTTCCTGCTGAGAAAAAGCCAGTCAAAAAGAGTGTTTGGTCAACAATTCGAGATAAGTTGGGTTTGATTAGAACGATTGTTCGAATCATTGGGGTGAAGAAATTTATGCAAGTTGTTAAAACAACCCTAATAAAGTTTTTCATTAACAAAGCTCGAAATAGATTTAATTAAATACTATTTCGAAGCTCTTGAATTCTGGCTTGAAATTGACTTATTTTATTTGAGTCTTCAAGAGCATAAGATAGAAGCAGAAGCTGTCTCAAGAGAGATAGCTTTTCCCAATAAAAGGCGCCTCTAAACCAATTTCCGGTAAGATCGATTTTTCCCATGATGAAATAAGGGAGAAGAGATGCTGCAGGAGGATTTGGCATCTCTTCAATTCCGCTAAAGTGTGCTTGTGCAATCTCTTCTCCTTCTACAGCCCAGAGATAACATCCATAGAGCACGAAGAAGGGAGAGCTTTCTTGCGTTATCTGTTCTAAGGGAAGCTGATCAAAAAGAACGGCTGCTTCTTCAAATCTTCTGGTGGCAATCAATGCAGAAAGTTTGAATATCTTATCTATGTTTGAAGAGTCAAGGTCTCCGAATGCTCCTCGATCGATGCGAAGGTTGAATAAATAGGCGCTTAGTCTTGGGCTTAAGAGCTCGGTGAACAGCTCTCCTTTTTCAGCAGCATTTAGTGCAGCAACGACTGCAGGTGATTTTGCTACATGAGGACTTTGACGGACAAGTTCATACGCTCCAAGTTCTAAAAGACCAAAGTAAGATTCTTCAACCCATTGTCCCGAATCGATGATTTCTAAAAGAGTCAGCGGACGTGCTAAGAGAAAAGCCAATTGGACAGCTATCGCATGAGGTGGAAAGTAAGGGAGATTCTCCCACTCTTTTTGAATGCGCTCAAGGATTTGCTGGTTGTCGGCAGTGTTGAAAATTTCAGGAAGATGCCTTAAAGCTAAAAGAGCTAAATGATAAGCTGCCATCCGGTGGTGAGAAGATGATTCATGCAACCGAAAGACAACATGTTCTACAAGGCGTGGAAAAAGGGGATGTTTAACGTATTTTCTAACCGCAAGCTCTAGACATTTTGCCTCTTCTTCCCATTCCCCTAAAGCTTGATATACAATCGATTTTCCTAAGTATTCTAATGGAGCGCCTGCAGTTCCATGCAGCTTGCCGAACTCCTCTAAAGCCTCGTCATAAGCTGCTTTTTGAACAAGCGTCGTTCCAGCTCGGTATCTGGCTTCGCGCCCTTCAGCCCTACCCGGAAAAGAAATCGCAATTTTTCGGTATTCTGCAAGCGCCTTATCATAGTCTTTGTAAGAGAGAAGAGCATCGGGCAGCGAGAGGCAGCTGATCATGACATTTTGGCTTCCAATCGAGAGCTTCAAGGGAGAGATCTCAAGGTTTGCATCCCGACTTAAGATGCCGACTTGAGACCCTAAAAGCGATGTTTGGCTTAAGTAATGCATCCTTAAAGCACCATCAATGTAGAGCTTAAGATGATGGTCATTTTTTTCGATACGGATATCATAGGGCCTTGCAGGTTCTAGCGAAATAGAGGGGATCGTCATCACGTCAATGTTGTTTCGAAAAAGCTGGCATCCCGGAGAAGACAGAGCCCCGATCCAGAGACAAAAGCCTTCCATGAGGTCTTTTCGCTCAGAAGGGTCTGATGCTCCGATGAGAAAACCGATGCCATGGCAATCTTCTTGAAGCTTCACGGTTGTCTCCAAACGAATATTCCCTGGAAAAGAAGTTTTAGAAATCATGAGATTGACCCATTCCATTTCCGTGAGCCTTGAAATCGCCATGTGTTTTGCCAGCATGATCATTTCTTGGAACTCCCAATCTTCTTTCCTATCGATGTCGAGGCGCTGGACCACAATCCAGTCAGGCTTTCCTTCAAGGAACGGCTCTAAATCAGCAATCAACTGTTCTACTGAAAGGTACCGGTGTTTAGGATCAGGGCTTAAAATACGGAGCGCCATCTGTGAAAGAGCATGCGGGATGTCTCGGTCGGGTGCTGTCTCAATCGGATCTGGGACTTGCTCGTGCTTCCAACGCTTTTGAAAAGTCTCTAAATCGCCTCGTTTAAAAGGTAGTTTAAGGGTTAGGATTTGAAAGAGGATCACCCCTAGCGCATAGAGGTCGGTCTGTTCAGAAGCTGGTTTTCCATCGGCTCGCTCAGGGGCCAAATAGGCAAGCGTCCCCACGACTTTTCCGGGTCTTGTCAGATGTGCGGGAGCCCCGGGAATGTCTTCTAAATCATCTCCTTCACCCGCCACTTGCGCTAGACCCCAATCTAAAATCATCACTTCCCCGAATTTACCGACAATCACGTTTTCAGGCTTAAGGTCGCGGTGGAGGATTTTTTTGGAGTGGGCATAGGCGACAGCTTGGCAAATCGCTAAAAAGATGCGCGTAAGGTGGGGGATGGCCCCTTTTTGCTCCGACGTACGGGCCTCTTTTAAGAGCTCTTTCAATGTCGACCCTTCAATATACGGCATGGTGTAAAAGCTGCCTTTAGGCTCATCAGAGATGGTAAATATGGGTATGATGGAGGGGTGCGATAGCTGGGCAGCAATGCGGGCTTCTCTTAAGAAACGGCTACGGATGGTCGGAAACTTTTGCAGCTCTTCCCGGATTTTCTTTAAAGCTACGGTTCTTTCGCATATCTCATCTTGCGCGAGAAAAACCTCGCCCATGCCTCCCTTCCCGAGACTCTTGATCAATGTGTAGTTTCCAATTCGTTTAGGCTCTTCCATTGCACCAAAATAACCTGATTGGGCAAGATAAAACAATGAAAAAGAAAATCATTTTAACAGGCGATCGTCCCACCGGCCCTTTGCACCTAGGCCACTACGTCGGCTCCCTCCAAAACAGAGTCCTGCTTCAAAAAGAATATAAGCAGTTTGTCATGCTGGCTGACCTTCAGGGGCTAACCGACAATGCCGAAAACCCTCAAAAGATCCGGACAAATGTTTTAGAAGTTGCACTTGACTACCTCGCCGTCGGCATCGATCCTGCCCAAACAACCATTTTCATCCAATCGCTCCTTCCTGAGCTTCCTGAACTCACCCTCTACTACCTCAATTTGGTCACCTGGAACCGGCTCAAGCATAACCCGACCGTCAAGCAAGAGATCGTCCAAAAAGGGTATGGAGAAAGTGTCCCTGCCGGCTTTATGGTCTATCCTGTTTCGCAGGCAGCCGACATCACTGCCTTTAAAGCGACCTTAGTTCCTGTTGGCGAAGACCAAAAGCCCATGATTGAGCAGACCAATGAAATCGTCCGCCATTTTAACCGTATTTACAAAACAGACGTGCTAGTCGAAGCTGAAGCCCTCATCCCAAAACTTGCCCGCCTTCCAGGAACAGACGGAAAAGCAAAAATGAGCAAATCCCTCAACAATGCCATTTTCCTTTCCGATTCACCTGACATCGTCGCAAAAAAAATCAAAGGAATGTACACCGATCCCGGACACCTGCGTGTGGAAGATCCAGGCAAAGTCGAAGGAAATCCCGTCTTTGAATACCTCGATGCCTTCGGCACCGATAAAGCTCATATCCAAGGGCTCAAAGACCATTATTCAAAAGGAGGGCTAGGGGACTCCATTGTCAAAAAGTACCTTACCGATGTCCTGCAAGCGTTCCTAGACCCCATCCGGGCCCAAAGAGCTCAGTTTGCTGCAGATCCTGCCGCCGTCTGGCAGGTGCTCAAGACCGGTACTATCCATGCTAAGGAAACTGCCAGCCAGACGCTGGCGCAAGTCAAGAAAGCGATGTGCCTCGATTACTTTCAGTAATGTAATAAAAACACCCACTTGGAATTGTTAATGACTTAAGGAAGTTCTAAAGATAAGTCCTAGTCACAGACTGGGCGTTGGACTTAAGCTCTTCGGGGGTGCCTTCGGCGATAAGCTGGCCTCCAGCAAGACCGGCGCCGGGCCCGAGGTCAAAGAGGTAGTCAGCGTTTTTGATAACGTCGAGGTTATGCTCGATGATGACGAGGGTATTACCCCGGTCAACGAGCTGATGGAAGATTTTAAGGAGTTTAACGATATCGTCGCTATGGAGGCCAACGGTGGGCTCATCAAGGAGATAAAGGGTTTTTCCAGAAGATCTGCGTGAGAGCTCTCGAGAAAGGCGGATCCGCTGCTGTTCGCCGCCGGAGAGGCTGGCGACTTCTTGCCCGAGCTGAAGGTAGTCTAAGCCGACGGCGATGAGGGTGTCGAGGATTTTGACAATTTTAGGGAAAGCGTCGAAGAAGGGCCTGGCTTCTAAAGCTGTCATTTGGAGGACGTGGCCGAGGTGCTTTCCTTTATATTCAACAGTGAGGGAAAGGGGATTTAAGCGGAATCCATGACACGCTTCACACGTTATTTTTACTGGGGGAAGAAACTGAAGCTGGATGAGGCGCGTTCCATGGCCTTGGCAGGTTTGGCACATGCCTCGCTTATGGTTGAAGCTGAAATGGCGGGGCTCAAGACCTTTGGTTTTGGCGCCAGGGAGAGAGGCAAAGAGATATCGCAGGGGAGTGAGTAGATCGACGTAGGTGGAGACATCTGATCTGCTTGTCTGTCCTAAAGGGTTTTGCTCAAGAACGATGAGTTGGTTCCAGGGAGTGTTTTCGAGGTTTTTTTCTACAAACGGTTTTAAGATGTCGTGGAGAAGTGTCGATTTGCCGCTTCCGGAAACCCCTGTGAGGCAGCTGAAAACACTAACTGGAAGGTTGAGAGTCAAATGATTCAAGTTATGCATCGAGCAGTCGACAAGAGAAAAGTAGTCTTTGGGTTTGCGCCGTTTTTCAGGTACCGGAACTTGCTTTCGCCCACTTAAGTAGGCTCCCGTGAGAGAGTGGGGATTTTTCAAGATTTCTGGGAGGGTTCCTTGAGCGGTAATTTTACCCCCTTCTTTTCCAGCCTTAGGTCCAAAATCCAAAATATAGTCCGCAATTTGCATCGTGAGGGGATCATGTTCGACTAAGATGAGCGTGTTGCCCATTTCTTTGAGTTTTAAAAGCGCCTGGTTGAGCTTCAGGTTGTCTTTGGGGTGCAGGCCGATGGTCGGCTCATCGAGCACGTACAGGCACCCTGTGAGGCCCGACCCGAGCTGTCTAGAGAGCCTGATGCGCTGGGTTTCTCCGCCGGAGAGGGTGGGAGCGCTTCGGTCCAGTGAGAGGTATCCAAGGCCGATCGATTCTAGAAAGTGAAGTTTGTGTTTGAGTAGATCAAACGGCTCTTGCAAGTAGGGTGTTACACTCCAGCGCTGCATCAATTGAAGCGCGAGCTCCACTGGCATACGGCAGAACTCTGCGATCGAGGTGTTTTCTATTTTTACATGGCGGGCGAGGGGATGAAGACGGCTTCCCTGGCAGCTAAGGCAGGTGGCTTGAGTCAGTAGCGAAGAAAAAGCTTCGCGGAAGTCAGAGCGGAGTTTAGCTGCTTTTCCAAGGACATGGCTGAGTCCCAGCCATTCATAGTTTTTGTGTTTCATGGGTCCGTGGAAAATAAGCTGAAGATGTTCGGGCGGCTGTTTTTTGAGCGGGAGATCAGGATCGATATCGTAGCGGAGCAGCATCTCTTCAACAAGTCTTAGGGCTTTTGTAGAGGCAGTCTCTTTCCAGAGATGGCGAAGAAAGCCGGTTGGAGAAAGAGCGAGGAGTTCTTTTTGTCCTTTCAGGTCGATGCCGAATTGAAATCCCAATCCTAAACAATCGGGGCACATTCCATTTTCGGTGTTGAACGAAAACGTATGAGGCGTGATCGAAGGATAGGAGACTCCGGTCGTAGGATCCGAAAAGGCGAGGTTGAAAAAGTGGTCTTTTCCGTCTGCATCAATGGTAACAACACCTTTGGTATACGTAGTTGCATGTTCAACCGCTTCCAAAAGACGCGGGGTTGATGCTGCATCTAAGATGCACCGATCGATTACAAGGAAGAGATCATTCTTTCTTGTTTCTTCAAAGGCAATTTCTTCGTCGAGTTCTTTATAAACACCGTTGAGGCGGATGCGCAAATAACCTTGAGCTTGAAGCCGTTTACAAAGTTCGGAGAACGATTCTCCTTTTTTCAATTTGAGGGGTGCTAAAATATGAAGTTTTGTTTTCGGCGGCAGCTGCATGATTTTTTCAGCAACAAAACGGACGGTGACAGCTTCGAGTTTAACGCCTGTTTGAGGGGAGTAGGGTGTCCCAAGATAGGCAAACAAGATGCGTAAGAAATCATACGCCTCTGTCATGGTTCCAACCGTGCTGCGGGGATTCCCTGCATGATTTTTTTGCTCGATGGCAATAGCCGGGGAAAGTCCATCGATCCGCTCGATTTTAGGCTTTGCCATTTGCTTGATGAACTGGCGAGCAAATGGCGACATCGAATCCACAAACCGCCGCTGCCCTTCTGCGTAGATTGTTTCAAAAGCAAACGAGCTTTTTCCAGAACCCGACGGTCCCGTGCAGAGCGTGATTTGTCCGCGAGGGATTTTTGCATCGATCGATTGGAGATTGTTTTGCGAGGCTCCTTCAACCACGATATGAGTGATCGGATCTAATTTCGCTCTTTTGTGATCTGTGAAATGAAATGTTTGATTGAGAGCAACTCCTGTCGGGGTTTTTCCTTTGGCAACTTTTTCTGGAGCACCTTCAGCAAGAAGCTTTCCACCGCCAGCCCCTCCTTCAGGACCGAGTTCAATAACCCAGTCAGTCGCTCTGACAAGATCCATATTGTGTTCGATCACAAGAACGGTATTTCCACGGTCTACAAGCGACTGCAGAATATCAATCAATTTTCCAATGTCGTGGAAATGGAGTCCCGTTGTGGGCTCATCCATGAGATAAATCGTTTTGCCGGTGGAGGGTCTAGAGAGTTCTTTCGCAAGTTTAATCCGCTGCGCTTCTCCTCCGGAAAGAGTAGGGGATGGCTGTCCTAAACGGAGATAATCCAGACCGACTTTTAAAAGCGTCTCGAGTTTGACTTTGATAGCGGGAATCGAATCAAAAAACTCTACGGCCTCAGAGACGGGCATTTCGAGCACGTCGTGGATGCTTTTTCCTTTAAACCGGATTGCAAGCGTTTTGTCATCGAACCGTTTTCCTTCGCAATGACTGCATGTTGTCCATTCGTCATCTAAGAAATCCATGTCGATTTTAACCATGCCCATGCCGCTGCAATGCGGGCAGGAGCCTTCTTTCACATTAAAGCTAAACCGTCCCGGTTTATATCCTAGAGATAAACTTTCCGGAAGCTGACTAAAAAGATCGCGGATATCATCAAAGAGTTTGATGTAGGTTGCAGGATTGGATCTCGGTGTTTTTCCAATAGGAGTTTGATCGATTCCAATCACTTTATCAACATGTTCCATCCCTTCTAAGGCTTTGTGAGCGCCCACACGGAGCTGTCCACCTTGTAGTTCGTTCGTCAGTTTGGGGAATAGAATGTCAGAAATAAGCGATGATTTTCCAGAGCCTGAAACGCCAGTAACACTTACAAAAAGTCCCAAAGGAATCGAGACCGTGATTTTTTTCAGGTTGTGATGTGTTGCCTCTTTGATCGTTAATTTTTTCTCGGACGGCTTTCGTTTCTTTTTCGGATGCGTCACATGTTTTCTTCCTGCCAAATAATCGGCAGTGAGCGACTTCTCGCATTTTAAGAGCCCTTCTGCCGGTCCTGCATAGAGGACTTCTCCGCCAAGTGCTCCGGCTAAGGGCCCGATGTCAACCACGGTGTCAGCAGCAAAAATAGTTTCAGCATCATGTTCTACAACGATGACGGTATTTCCCTGATCGCGCAGTGCCTTGAGAGTTGTGAGCAGCCGATGGTTGTCAATCGGATGCAAGCCGATGGAAGGTTCATCCAAAACATAGGTTGTACTGACAAGACCTGATCCAATCTGAGAGGCCAAGCGTACTCGCTGAGCTTCTCCTCCAGAAAGTGTCGGCGCTGTCCGCTCCAGCGTTAGATACCCAAGACCCACTCCCAAGAGAAAATCAAGCCTATGCTGGATCTCTTTCAAAAGCTCTTCCGAAATCACCATGCGGGGAACTTTTTTAAAGAAAGCAGCTGCTTCCACAATCGGCATTGCTGTGATTTCTGCAATGGTTTTTCCTTGGATCTCTGCCGCAGAAGGGTACGGTTTTATCCGGCTTCCTTTACAGCTCGGGCACACCGCCTCTTCCATGAGAGGCTCCATTTTTTGTCTGTAAACATCGCTGGTTGCCGCCAAATACCGATCCATCGCCTCATGAAGAACGCCGCGCCACTGCACATACTCTGTCCATCTAGCTTTTTTATGCGGATGGGAAAAAAGCATGCGAGTCCATTTTGCTTCTATGCCGTAAAGGAATGCTGCTTTTCCTTTTTCCGGAATCTTTTTCCAAGGAGTATCGATCTTAAATCCAAAAATGCGCGCTAAATTATCATAGATATTTCCAAATCGAACTGTCGTGTAAGAAGGGGCGATCTGGCAGCAATCTTCAGCAATGCTCAAACTTGGATCGATGACCAGGTCCAGCCTAAAAGCCCGTGAGATACCAAGTCCTTGGCATGTAGGGCACATTCCCAGCGGATGGTTGAATGAAAAGTCGTGAGGCTCTAACGGCGGATAAGAAAGTCCCGATTTTTTGGCGTACGCATGCTGAGAGAATAACAGCTCTTCTTTTGTACCGGAGTTATAGGCGCTCATCAACCCCCCGCCTAAATCAAGCGCCTGCGTTACAGCCTCTTTGAGCCGGTCATTTTCCGGAAGAGCGATCCGGTCGATCACAAGATCGACATCATGAGGTTTTTGTTTATCAATCGAAAGAGATTCTGAAAGCTCGACAAAGACGCCATCCAGCCGCACTCTTGTAAATCCTTTTCGCTGAAGCTCTGCAAACTCCTCTTTGAACTCAGCTTTCTTACCCCTTGCAAACGGGCTTAAAATAATCAACTTGGTTCCATTTTGCAGTGCGCTGAGCGTCGCAAAAATCTGAGTTGTGCTTTGGGGAGCAACCGCTTCTCCGCTCACAGGGCAGTGGGGGATGGAGGCCCTTGCAAAAAGGACCCTTAAGAAATCGTAAATTCCTGTCATCGTTGCAACAGTGGACCTAGGAGTTCTTCCAGCGGTTTTTTGTTCAATCGCAATCGTCGGTGAAATCCCTTCAATCCTATCTGCTTCAGGCTTGGGGAAATCGCCTAAATGCCGTCTTGCATAGGTAGAGAGCGACTCGACATACCGCCGCTGCCCTTCCGTATAGATCGTATCAAAGGCGAGCGACGATTTGCCCGATCCCGACACGCCAGTAAAGACAATCAGCTGGAAAGGATCGAGTGTCAAGTCCACCGACTTGAGGTTGTGTACCTTTACTTTTTTTAAAACAATTTTCATAACAGTTTATCTGTTATACAACAGATGAATTTAATGATCTTCTGTTCTTTCTATGTTAAATTAAAATTTTTACTTACACTTGCTCTTCAGATCGTCGTCGAATAAAAAAATCAATCATGCTATAATAGATACTAGAATTTTAACTAAGGGTTTAAAAATGTCGATTCCTAGAACTAATACAGGGGGGCAACATTAAATCCAGGTGGGTACAACAATGAGTGGTTTCGGTAACGATATTAGTGGACTGGGCTTCAAAACAGCTGTCATTCAGTTCGGAAATGCGAGCTATCAACTGCTGAGTGCAACAGCTAAATTGCCTTTTTCAGGTGGATGGAAATGGATGGTTTTTACTGGCCCACCGGTTCTCTTATTAGCCTCGGGAGTAGGGGCCGTGATATTTACAATCATGAAGAAAAGCATTCGTATTGCTGGCTCCTCGATATCTCAAAATGCAAATAAAATTATTAAAAATTTTTACGGTCACCGGGTCGTTCATCCAAATCCCCACCCTCACCATGGTCAAGTAGATGCAAGCCAACTTTGGCATTTATTCCAAAATATTCCACGTCCACCAAGTCCAAACCCAATAAACGCTCCAGATCCGCGTAGACCTTTGGCACCCCTTCCTGTTGATGCTGCAAAAGAGAGAAACAAATCTCTTCTAAAGCTGCTTTCGCTAGTAGAGAAGCTTGTAATTGATCCTCTCATGCAAAAAAAAGAGGTCCTTTTTGGAGTGACGTATACTGTAGAGGAGCTCAAAGCATGGCTTATGAGCATGACTCTTTGGCGTCTTGGGGTGGCTTGGGATGAGCTGGAAAATCAATATGTCCAAATGCAAACACCTCCGCCTCCTACAGTGGAATCGATCATCGATCAAGCTAAACAAGTCGATGCTGAGATGGGTAAGGTTTTTGAGGAGAACGTACAAGTTCCTGATGGCCTGGTTAAGATTTTAAGTGCGATTTCCTTTGGCTCTCTTAGTGAACGGAAAAAAATAGCTTTAGTTGCACTTTTTTTTAAGTTGCCTGATTTATTGAAAGAATCTCGTCTTGATGGAGATGATAAAACTCAGGAAGAGCAAGAAATTCGTAAAAAGTTTGCATTAACAATGCACCATGGAATGGCCCATACACTAACCCACATGGTCGACATTATTGAAGGGTGGCTTGTTGTGTGGGGTGTTTCTCCGAAAGCTTTAATTCCAACCCTCTCTATGCCAGCAGGACCACCTAGTGAAGAGCGAGATGAAAATAGTGAGTTTTCTGAATTGGTCAGAGGTTCTTTTTCAAAAGTTGAAGAGGATCTGAGAGAAAAATATCTGATACCTTTATGGAGCAAAAAAAGGGGAGAGTGGGGTACTGCCTTACAAAAAAACCTAGAGGGACATAGTGAAACGGCTCGAGCTCTATGTAAGAATTTTATCAGTGGTAATATGATTGAAAAAGAGTTTTTAGAGGCCTCTCAAGAACATGCTTTTTCAACTTCCCAGACATCGTTGATTTTTTTCATGAGAGCCATTGAATGGATGGGCCGTGATGAGGGTAAATTCAGGGCCACGACACGTAGTATTCTAGGCACCGTGCTTGGGCAACTTGAGCCTACAATAATTGACACACTTGCAAAAACAGCAGAAATGTTATCTCAGGTCTCTTTTGAAAGAAGTGTTCCAAAGGTAGTTGATTATTTTATCGAGTTATTAAAATGCTGCACGACCATGCAAACGGTTCAGCAGAGTGCTCCCCCTCTCAATGGAAGTTTTGTCCTTGTAGATGGAAAAAGTCCCTTTATTGGTGCTTTAGAAAGATCAGGACTTGAAGAATCTGTGCTCAGTCAGATGGACGGACTTTATAGAGAGATTTCACTACAGATCTCTGGAAAAGTCATTATTGAGAAGCTGACTCCAGGATCGGTTCATAAAACTGTTCGTCAGAGTTTTGATTCTCCTTTGTACGAGGAAGGCTGGATTCGTGTGACGAAAGAGCGGCTAAAAACTGTTCTTCGATTGCGTGCTGAAAAATATGCACAAGAAGAGGGGAATTGGTTATCTAATCTTTTTAAGACGAGCTCAAACGGTTCATCTACAAACCTTCTCACGACGTTTAGAGCTTTTTATGCCAAGCTTCAAGAGATTCCTGGATTGGAAGGAGTGATGACATTCTTGTTCTCCGGAATCGAAGCAGTTATAGCAGATAAGGGCGTTGAGGCGACTCAAGCCTTCTTAAATGAGTGCACTTCTACGGGCTATTTAAGCACCACTATCGCGACATCGCTTGTCTCGAATCTTATTTACAAAGAAGAAGCAAAATGGAATGAAAATTTAAAAATACTTCAGCAAGCTTTTCAATTTCTTCAGCCTGATGAACAAGAAATAGTTCTAAAGTATTTACATGTGATTTGCGATCAAGAGACTTATGAAAGACGTGAGGCTGAGCTAAAAAATATTTCCTCATCAAATCTTAATGAGCAGATAGAAAAAATGAAAGCGCGAGAAAATGCCTATAAAAAGGCTGTGGAGCAATCGTCGGAAGCGCTCAAGAGATTAGGGAAAAATCAGAATGAGGAAGATTTTGCTTTGGTAATTGAGGGGCTTGCAAAATTAAAAAGAGAAAAAGAATTGCAGCAATTTGAGCGGGTAAGGACCCTAGTTATCTTTGTTGCAGATAAGTTTCTTGCTTTTAATTTTACAGGAGGCGAAGCACTCAAGGGTATTTGTATTAGGGTTATTCATGAAGCACTAACTTTGCTAACGTTTCAGGAAATAGTTAAACATTGGATTTTTACCATTGTCGATCTCGTTATCGATGAACTAGAAGAAAGCAGCCATCCAAAGCCGATCGTAGAGGGTGCTGAACCTGAAAAAGCAGTATCGCTTCTAGATTTGATTATCGGAGAGCAAAGGCAACGTCTTTTAAGTTCACTTGCTAATATGATGGAAACAGCCGAAACAGATAGGGGCTGGATGAGTACAAGAGCTTGGATGACATGGGGTATTAGGCAAGCTTCAAATTGGAGCTCTGCCACAATTTGGGGTTATATAGAGCAGTATAGAGCGAAAGCAATTATGACTCCTTTAGACCTAAGAAATAAAGTTGTGGAGTGGGTTGGTGATTATGGACGCGATCCAAATGGATTGTCGGATGTAATTATTCAATCTTTGACAGAATACGTTGCAGATCCTCGCCCTGTAAGAGTTTAGAGCGCTTGCAAACGGCTCTGAAAACTTCTATAGTGGGCTTATGACGCGAACAAAAATGGTTTGTACCATGGGCCCTCAGGTCAGCTCTCCGGAGATGATTCTAAAACTCATCGACGCAGGGATGAATGTTGCACGGATCAACTTCAGCCATGGCACACATGTTGAGCATGCAAAAGTCATTGCCACCTTAAAAAAAGCCCGGGAAGATAGAAACATTCCTCTTGCTATCATGGTCGATACGAAAGGTCCTGAGATTCGTTTGGGAGAGATCTCCGGCAGCGGTCTTTCTCTAAAAGCAGGAGATGTCATTCCCTTAGTGCGCAAAGTCTCATCACCCGAGCAAATCTTACTTACACCTCCTGAAGTTTTTGAATCGTTCAAAGCAGGACAGACGCTTCTGTTTGACGATGGTTACATCCAAGGTAAGGTTATCAAGATTACTCCAGCCGGCGCTGATGTTGAAATCTTGAACACCGGTCTATTAAAAAGTCATAAAAATGTGACCCTTCCAGAAGCACAGGTCAAGCTTCCAGCACTGACTGATCAGGATGTGAAAGATCTCACGTTTGCTTGCGAGCAAGGGATTGATTGGGTGGCAGCTTCCTTCATTCGGTCGGCAGAACACGTGCATGAAATTCAAAAACTTCTCAAAAGCGCTGGAAAGCCGGATATTTTGGTGATGGCAAAGATAGAAAGCGCAGAGGGTGTTGAAAATTTCGATGCAATTTTAGAGGCGGCAGATGGGGTTATGGTGGCTCGAGGAGATTTAGGAGTGGAGCTTCCTATTGAAGAGGTTCCTCCTTTGCAAAAAATGATGATCCGCAGGTGTGTAGAGGTCTCCAAACCTGTTGTCACAGCAACACAGATGCTCGAGTCGATGATTCAAAATCCCCGTCCTACGCGTGCAGAGGTTTCCGATGTTGCAAACGCTATTTATGACAGCTCATCTGCTGTGATGCTGTCGGGCGAGACAGCCGTTGGAAAATACCCCATAGAAACTGTTGCTATGATGAGAAGGGTGATTAGTGAGACAGAACTCGATTTTTCATACCGTGATTTTTATGATCAGCATGTCTCGCTTGAGTTTTCAAACGTAGCTGCATCGCTATCTTCTGCAGCTGTTCAAACAGCTTATACGGCAGAGGCAAAAGCGATTTTTGTCTTTACAATCAGCGGGGCTACTGCTCGTCTGATTTCTCGTTTCCGGCCTGAGATGCCGATCATTGCACTTACCCCCAATGAAAAGACATACCATCAACTGGCTCTTGAATGGGGCGTTATTCCGCTTAAAGCGGGCTCCTCCCTCACACTTTCTGAGGCGATTGCTTTTACTTCTGAATATGCTCTAGAACGCCGCCTTATCAAAAAGGGAGATCTTGTTGTGATGACAACAGGTACGCCGTTCTGGAACAAAGGGACTACCAATACTTTAATCGTTGATAGGGTCTAATCGGGTCAAACAGCCTCTTTTTAAGGCCTAGTTGGAGAAATTTTTTATTGAATTTTTCGCCAACTACCTATCAATATCAGGCTAGTTGGCGAAAATTAAGGACTTCTTGAATATCTAAAAACATCAAAAAATTAGTACTTTGTGTGATATTTTATAGGGCATGGAACTTTGAGGGTTTATTGAAAAAAATACGCCGCATAATCATTAGCCATGAGAGTGCTCTTTCGAGGGGTTCTATTGCCATGCTGTTTTAATGTCTTTGTGCACAATAGTTTACGTGTGCTTATTTACTTAAATAAGTATTTGTTTATATAATCAAATATAAAAGGAGATGAAGATGTCTACACAAAGCGGTTCAAAAACAACAAGAATGTCCATAGATGTTGGGTTGAAAGATCATAAGAGAATCAAGATGCTTGCTGCAGCTGAAGGAGTCTCTATAAGAGAGTTTGTCATTGAATGCATTACAGAAAAGATTTATCCCGAAAAGATCAAGCACCCTAATAAGACGACTCGTAAAGCAATGGAAAACGCCCGAAAAGGCAAAGCAATAAAAGCTAAAGATTTTGACGAAATCTGCAGAAAAATTGGGCTGTAATGCTAGCGTTACTTTATATGAATCAATTTAAGAAAGATCTTAAGCTAGTAAGCAAAAGAGGAAAAAAACTCAGCAAGCTTAATGATATAATAGACACCCTTCTTCAAGAAAAACCTCTGCCTGAAAAAAATAGAAATCACAAGCTTGGAGGAGACTATATTGATCATTGGGAATGTCACATTGAGCCTGACTGGTTATTGATCTATTTAAAATCATCAAAAACCTTAACGCTTGTGCGTACAGGATCTCATACAGACTTGTTTTAACTCTGAGACAAAAGGCTGAGCGCGCAGAGCGCGGCGGTTTCGGCTCGCAGGATGTTGCGATGGAGCGTGATGCCGGTTGCTTGGAGTTTTGTTCCTAAGAGAGTTTCTTCTTGGGTAGAGAATCCTTTTTCAGGGCCGATAGTTATGATGATGGGGGATGGGTAATTTTTTTGGAGGGGCATTGCGTGCGGCTTTAAGGATCCGAAGAGGAGGGTTCCTTGAGGTTTTTCCCATTGGGAAAGAGAGGGTTTGAGGCGGATAGAGGGGAGATAGAGCCGGCCGCATTGTTTAAGGGCAGAGAGGGTTAGGGTGTGGAGTCTATCAAGTTGATGGGATGTAAGTTCTTTTTTTTCGCTTTGATCTCCGGGAAAAAGCCAGAATTCATCGGCGCCGAGCTCCGTTCCTTTTTCGATAATCCAGTCAAGAAGTGCCGGGCGTGTGAATGCTTGAGCAAGAATGAGGATGCAAGAAGGCGGCGGCTCATCGATTTTTTGAGTGATTTCAAAGAGGGCGGAATTGTTTTTGATTTCCACAAGGCAGGCGTGGACAAGCGTTCCTTTTCCATTGACGATTTCTATGTTATCTCCAGGGCGGGCGCGCATGACATTTTTGAGGTGATGAAACTCATCGCCTTCAAGGAGAGCTGTTTTATCGGAGAAAGTCGTATCAAGAAAGAAGCGATGGGCAGGCATGTTCGATCATTTCCTTGGGGTGAGAAAACTGAAATGTACTAAAAGCTGTCGGACTTTTAAAGGTTTTTGCTGCATGGGAAAAATCGACGACTAGTTTAAAGCGGTAATCGTTTTCAAAGGGATTATTGGAGTATGTTTTAACTTCACAAGGGGCTGTGATATGGGTGCCTTCCGGGACAAAAGCTGTGAGCTGCTCTTTGGGATAAAGCTCGCGTAGTTTGGGGAGCCACTGAAGAGGCTCAGGATCGCTTCCGAAGATGAGGGCAACTGAATCTTGTCTGAATGGTTTTTTAAGCCTTCCTGGGAGCTGCTGCTTCCATTTGTTGTGAATCCAGAGCCATTCATGAGGTCTTGCTTTGATGCTTTCCTGGAACAGATCCAGCACCTTTGTCATTTGATCTGTGATGTCTCCTGCAAATTCAATCGGGTCGCTGTAGTGGATAATGTATTTTCCATTTTCTCTGCGGATGGTGGCAACGATGATAGGGCAGCCGGTTCTTTTAGAGAGGAGGGCGGGAAGGGGAGAGGTCCAAGCGTCGCGGCCTAAAAAGGGAGAAGAAAATCCTGAATCGGGCATGCCTTGGTCACCGACAATGCCTAAGAACTTGCCTTCTTTGAGAGCTTTAACGCTAGCACGGTAGGCGTCGCGGGGCATGATGATTTTTCCGCCGAACTTTTCACGGAGGCGGAGCGTCCAGTTATAGAGGGGCTTATTATTGATCGGTCTTCCGATCGCAACTCCTGGCATGCGGCTTGTTCCTTCAAGAAAAAGAAGCTCCCAATTGGTTTGGTGGCCGCAGAAAAAGATGATGCCTTTGCCTTGGCTGATGAGGGATGCTGCATAGTCTGGATTTTCGCAGGAGGCAATTTTAGAGATGTTTTTTTCTCTATAAAGGCGGGGGTATTCTAGGACAGCAATAGCGAGGTTCTGGAGTGAGGCTTTTGCTAAACTCACAATCTGCTCAGGAGTCAGGTGAAGATCGGTTGCAAGCGCGAGGTTAGAAAGGGATCGTTTACGGTACTTGGGGTAGCCATAGTAAATGAGGAGTCCTAAAGCTTTTCCGAGCTTGTTTAAGAGCGGGTAGGGGAGGAATTGAAGCGGGAACGTGAAAAATCTAAAGCACGAGTAATTTACCCAAGACATAAATCACAGATTTTTTTGAGTTGGTTGGGATAGTCTAAATGTGAAACGGTCGAGCGGATTAGTTTTGCGCTCTCAGGATCTTTGGGGTGGTTTAGCGCTACTTCAAGGGCAATGGCAAGTTCTTCTGCGCTATGACAGTTTTGAGCGGTGATGCCTGAGTTAGATTGTAGAACTTCATACCCTCCATTCATCTTGGAGGAGACGATAAAGAGGCCAAGAGCTAGAGCTTCGACAGTGACATTAGCAAATGGATCATAAATGGATGGAATGACAAGGGAGTCGGCTGCAAGGTAATAAGGTTTTGTAGAGGGGTCGCTTCCAAAAAAGGTGACTTGGCTTGCAAGCCCTAATCGTCTGGCTAGCATTTGATAGGCTGGGAGGTGTTTGTCATGTCCGACAACAGATAGGTGGAAGTTTTTATTGTGCAAAAGAGAGAGGGCTTCTAAGAGAACATCGAGGCCTTTGCGCTTAAAGTTATGTCCTACAAAGAGAAATTGATAGACGGAAGGGTCAAGTCCGAGATCTGTTGCATATTTAGTGCGGTTTGCTAGCGAGTCATTAAAGTCGGCTTCGAGTTCATTCCATTCAACACCGTTATGAACGACATGGATTTTGCTAGGAGGCGTTTTATAGTATTTTAGGATTTGGGTTTTAACCATTTCGGAGTTAACAATGATAATTTTGGTGCTCTCTGATTCAAATGTTTTTCTTTCCAGCTCAAGTTGGAATCGATGCAAGGGATTGAGCGCGAAGGAAAGTTTTCGAAGGGGGCCTTCAAACTCAGAACGTAGATCCAGGTAGGCTGCATGGACACCATTACCTGCGCGGTGGTGGGTTTGGAAAGAGCATCGGTCCATGCTGAAAATTACATCATGATGAGCTGTTTTTTCTTTTAACCAACGATCAAAGTCTTTGAGTTTTTGAACTTTTAAAAAGCCTTTCGGCTTATAGGTAAAAGTAGGGCATAGATGTGAGGATGTGCTGGAAGTGTAAAGAGAGACTTGCGTTCCTTTTTCTAGAAGGGCCTCTAGGATTTTTGTGGTGACTTTTTCAAGCCCGCCTTGGGAGTGGAAGTCTTTTTTAACGAGAGCTAATGTTTTCATGGGAGGCATCTTTAATATGGACAAGGTTTTGATCGATTTCAATTGCAAGATTCAGTTTTTCCGTCTGCGATTTATAGAGTTGGAAGCGGTTCATATAGTATCTGAATCTGTGGCGTAAAGATTCTTCTCTTTGTTTAAGAGTGCTGGGATCTTCATGCTGGTGTTCTAAGTCGGAAAGAAGAATAGAGACATAACGATCTTCTAGCTTTCTTGGGTTTTGAAACTGGACAGACCAGTCGAACTTGTTTTCAGTCGGCTGAACGAAGATAGAAATTTGAAGCATATCTTGGACGACTTCAAGAAAGAGGCGGCTAGCTCCTTTGGCAAACAAGGGTTCTTTAATCATGAAAATTCCTCGGAATTGCTCGATGAGGCCGCCAAGAGCAATTGAGAAAGTTTCAGGGTTTAGATTTATGTTCTGCCCAGCCGGGAAGAATAGAGATACAGGAATCGGTTTTGTGAGAGCATGTAGATCTAGTTTAACAAAATCGATTCGGAGGTCTCGTGCCTGTGGATCATCGATTGTAAGGGAGCGGTCTGAAAATGCTGGAAGTTCAATCTGCTTCCACTCATCAGGGATGATAAACGAGATTTCATTTGAAGTAGACTCAGCCTCTTCAAGATCTGTGCGCGTAATATTACTTAAGTCGAATGTCAGGTCAATTCCTTTGGCTTTAAACTCTTTGATCTTTTCAACCGGTCCACTGACAGTCATGTAAAGGAAGTAAGGCCATATATCCAAGTATTGATAGCCTTGAGGTGCTTCCCCAATCGGATCGGTAATGATCACGGAGATTTTTTCTGTGATCATTCGTGTAAAGGAGATGGGAAGTCTTTGCACGATCACCCGCTTGACGGTTTTAGCCAGGTCGATGTCCGGATTGAGTGAGATCAAATTTTTACGGGAGATAGCGGCCAGCCATTCATCCGATTTATCCGTCGCATCCAAAACGATTTCAAGATCGTTGGAGGTAAGATCTTTGAGAAGTTTTTTATTTCCCTGCAAAGAAAGAGTGATCCGTTTTGACAGCATTCCACTCGTAAGAAGTCCATCCACTGTCATACCTGCAGGAATATTAATCAAGCGCACAGGGACATTGTCTAAAGTCTGTATTGTTGTCATTGATTTGCTCACCATTAGCCAAAGAGAAATGGCTAGTAGCAGCGAGATCAATTTTCGATCCCAATTGCTTAAAAAAATACGTCGAAGCATTTCCATCTAAACACCCATCCATTCCCTTAACAGAAATTTTTTACGCTGAGGTTTTGAATCTGGAGAGCTGAAGATACTATGAATGACCCCTTTCAATTGGCTGGGTTTAACGCCTCTATGGGAAAAGACACCTTCTCTTGCTATAGTTACTTTGCCCGATTCTTCTGAAATTGCAATGACAAGTGCATCGGATATCTGAGAAATTCCAAGTGCTGCACGGTGCCTTGTTCCCATTGCTCTTGCAATCTCAACGCTCTCTTCTGCAAGTGGAAAAATGACGGCTGCTGCAACGATCGTCATATCGCGAATAATAATCGCTCCATCATGTAAAGGAGAGGTGCTTGTAAAAATCGTTTCTAAGAGTTCAGAAGAAAACTTTGCGTCCAACACAACAGCCTTTTGTGCAAATTCATCCAGTTTATCCATACGCTCTAAAGCAATCAAAGCGCCTGCCCGTTTTTCAGCAAGCCTATAGATCGAGCTTATGATCTGGTCTAAGAATTTATCAAATTGCGTCACTTCTCGGAACCTTTTTCCTTTCAAATTTAATCTTGATAAAGCAACCCTAAGCTCCGGCTGAAAGATCATAATCAGTCCGACTGCTGCCACATTCATCAAATTAGACATGATGGTGTAGAGGATCGGCAGTTGAAGCACGGAACTGATGGCGAAGATGGCTAAAAAGGCTAAGAGGCCTACCAGTAAATCTTGAGTTCTAGTGTTCCAAAAAAGCGACAATAAGTAGTTGAGTATGATAGTGATCACACCGATTTCAATGACGGGAGTAATTGCGTCTAAAATAATCATACTATTTTTTTAAGGTCCAGCGTTATTGTAGGCCTGGGTCTAGTTAAGGTCAACGCCGATATCGTGCTGCAGTTGATAATATTTTTGAAGTAGAGATGACAGTGCTTGTGTTTGTCCAAATTCGCTTTCAGATAAAAATTTCTTTGCGTCTTGGAGCTGCAGCTCCGAAAGGCTTCCTGCCCCAAATTGAACTTCGGCTTCCTCTAAGGTCTGCTGGGCAAGATAAAGGTTTTCTTGTGAGTTTTGATAGAGGAACAAAGCTTCTTCAATTTCACTCGTATCATGGCGGATAGTTATTTCGAGTTTATCATTTTCAAATTCATAAGCGATCAGTGCTGCTTTTCTAAACGCGACTGTTTCTTTAGACTTCATTTCCCTTTTTAAACTATCAAAGAGAGACCATGATAGCTGCACACCGCCTGCCCAGTCATTTCGCTGCCGAAAAAATTGACCGTTGACGGGCTGATAGTAACCGTAGTCGACAAAGGCAGAGACCTCTGGCAAATATTGTGTATGGGACTGGCTCTTTTTTGCATCGGCCGCTTGTACATAGAGACGTGTTTTTTTAAGTTCAGGGCGGTTTGCCCTTGCTTTTGCAAGCAGGTTGTTAATTTCTTCCTCATTAAAAAGAGATAGCTTGGGAGGTGTTTCATTCAAAGTGTTTTTCATTAAATAGTTTTGTAAAAGCCGCTGTTTTTCTTTTAAGAGAGGGTAATCAGCAATCGAAGGGAAATGATCAACTTTAAGGCCTGCTTCTTCTTGCGGAGGAAGATGGAGTAAGAGCGCAAGTTCATGACGGGCCTCAGTTGACTCTTTCTGAGCATCCATTTGCTTTGAAATCTCATATGAAATCGCTGCTTTTGCTTTTGCAACCTGAAGTTGTGTAGAGCGTCCTGTTTTCAACCGGATTGTTTCATCTTGGTAGACTTGCTGCAGAAAGGCGAGCTTCACATGCTCTAACGCAAGTTCCTGATTTTTCATGCCATAAAGAATGTATTGGGTTCTCACCGCATAAAGAGTGTCGGAGATCGCCATCTCTTTGCCTACAGCGCCTCCTTCTTTTATCAAGCGAGATAACTTAAGATTACCGAGCAAATCAGAAGAGAAAATCGGCTGTGTCAAAGTAAACTGATTGGAGAAGAGATGTTTTTGCTTTTGTAGATGAGAAATCTTCTGCGATTTTTGCAAAATCGCTGCCATCGAACCAAAGGTGATTTCAGGAAACCAAGACAGAAGCGCTTGCGCATACTGCGCATCATTTTGCTCAGACTGAAGATTTCCTAGACGAATGGCAGGGCTTGATTCTAAAGCTCTTTGTTCGGCTTCTTGCATAGATATTGCAAAAATGGAGTTTGTGACTAAGAGCAGGAGCAAGTGTAATAAAGGTCGTTTCATTGAAAACCTATTACGCGCTCGTAGCAGAGGATTAGGTGGTCGACGCCATTCATTGCTCTATGAGGGCTAGCCTCAGACGGCAGGGCGTACACATGCGCAATTTTGTCTTTTGAAAATCCTGTTTTCCAAGGGAACTTTTCATCGATGTTTCTTCCAGC
>JAGOLG010000095.1 GCA_017994195.1 Rhabdochlamydiaceae bacterium | reverse complement strand
TTCCTGTAGTGGATCAATCCCGCCATGAACTCTCTTGGAACGTTTCACAAGAATTCACTACAGCCATCCGAGGACGCTTAGCGCAGCATGGAAGTCTTTATCTCTTAAGCGAGGATCAAGTTTATGAGATGACACGCAAATCTAACCAGAAATCTGACTCGGGTCGCGACCCATTCAGCATGGAGACTGCATGGATCAAAAAAGGATATCCTGGCAATGAGTTTGTCGCTTTCTTTGAACTCCTAGACCACCATGAACTTTCTATTGTAAGTCCGAATTCAACACAAGAAGAGTCACCTGCCGAGCTCACACTTTCCATGCGAGTCCGAGTCTTCGACTTAAGAGGAGAAGCTCCCAAAATCGTACTCGAAGAAGTGGCTCAGCAATCCCATCATATTCCTAAACAATTCACAAAAAGCCAATTCAATCAAGTTCCTTGGGGTGATGAGATGTTTGACATCTCGCCGCTGGGAATTGCGCACCAAAAACTATGCCAAGAGCTCGCAAGCCGCGTAGAGGATTACATTCTTCAGAGTTGTAAATAATAAGGAGCTTCATGCTGCAAGATGCCCTTGAAGGGATTATTTTCTTGGGGCTGATAGGTTTTTTGACTAATGCGATTGCCTTTAGGCTCGGATTTTTTACACGGCCCACTTTTCCTAGGCCGCGTGTCAGTTTCATCCATCTTGTTACCGTCTTTGCAATTTACTTTGGCTTTCTTTTAGTACTTCCTTTCCTATTATTTCGTTTCCTAAACGGCGCTGTTATGACGATACAATTTTTAATCATCCTTGGCATGTTTGCCTCTCTACTTTTATATATCTATACAGAAGGACGGGGAACTTTAACAGCTGCAGTCAAAAATCCAGAGAGTCCCTCATCGAAGTGGTTTGATTTTGGGATAGGAGTTCTCGTCTGGCTTGTTGCGTTTCCCTGGGTCGGAATCGTCAGTCAAATTTGCGACTTTCTCTTGGAAGCATTTCTCAATTTTAAAACGTACGAACAAGTTGCCGTCCGTTATCTCAAAGACAATCTTGAGTCAGCGCCAGAGCTGGTCTTAGCGCTTCTTTCCATTGTTGTGATTGCCCCGATTGTGGAAGAGTTACTATTCCGCGGAACGCTTCAACAGTTTTTAAAGAAGTACTTTTCAATCAAAACATCAATTGCAGTCACAGCTTTGATTTTTGCTTGTTTTCATTTCTCTGCGTCACAAGGGCTTGGCAACTTCTCGCTTATTCCTTCTCTTTTCACCTTCGCATGCTTTTTAGGTTATACCTATGAAAGACAAGGTTCTATCTTCGCTTCGATCGGGCTGCATCTAACCTTCAACCTCGCAAGCTCTTTTCAGATTATTTTCTCTTAAAAAACTCCTTTATTTTAAGGGTAGATTACACGACAATAAGGGTATGATCTCGTCTATAGAAACCTTTGGTGTCTCTGACATCGGTCTTTCAAGACAAAATAATGAAGATGTCTGGGCAGAGCTGCCCGATGATCATTTCTATGTGCTCGCTGATGGAATGGGCGGGCACCTGGCCGGAGAAGTGGCTGCCAAAGAAGCTGTGCTCCATTTCTGCGATGCCGTTGATAAATATTTCCGAAGCCCTACGCCCCCTACTACCTCATCTGCTAAAAGATACATCGGAGAAACTTTCATTTCAGCCAATTCATGGATCCGCAGGCTGAGTAAAGACCATCCCGACTTAAGCGGCATGGGAACAACGCTTTGCTGCCTTTTGCTCTTAGACAATAAAATCATCGTAGGACATGTGGGTGATAGCCGCATTTATCGGTATAGAAAAGAGCTGCTTCTACTGACAAGAGATCATTCGCTCGAACAAGAAACATCTGGCAGAAGCAGATCTTATAAACTCACACGTGCCCTTGGCATCTCTCCGGCCATTGAACCTGATCTTTTAGAAGCTCCCTGCCAAAAAGGTGATGTATATCTTTTGTGCACTGATGGGCTCACAGATGCGCTTTCCGATAAACAAATTGAAGCAATCTTTAGACGGCATACGACATTAAAAGAAACGGCTCTAGAACTGATAGATGCAGCAAAAGAAGGCGGCAGCCACGATAATATTACCTTGCTTCTTGTTCGTATACCTGCAGAGGATCTATGAGAAAAATATATCTAGATAACAATGGCACAACAGGTCTTGATCCTAAAGTGATAGAAGCCATGCAGGAAGTGCTCACTCCCCTGCCGCTTAATCCTTCCAGTGTTCACCAATTCGGCCAAGAAGCAAAACGATACATCACAAGATCGCGTGATGCCATTGCGCACGTCCTACAAGCTAAACCCAGCGAGCTCATTTTTACATCAGGCGGTACAGAAGCGCTAAACTTTTTGATCCGTGGATTTTATGCTCTAGCGCCCCAGGGCTATCAGGCTCATGTTATCAGCTCCAATGTAGAACATCCGGCCGTGCGCCTTACACTTGCAGATCTTGAAAGGCTTGGCGCTTCAGTCACCTACTTGCCTGCCGGGCTTTGGGGAGCCATCAGACCCGAAGAAGTAGAAGCTGCCATCACTCCTAAAACACGCCTTATCACACTGACTGCCGTGAACAATATCACCGGAGTAAAAACCGATCTACCTAAGGTTGCCTCCATTGCAGAAAAACATCAAATCCCGCTCGTTGTGGACGGCGTTCAACTGCTTGGAAAAGAAGAAATACGCATTCCTCGAGGAGTCAGCGGCATGGCTTTTTCTTCTCATAAGATTCATGGGCCTCAAGGAGTAGGCCTTGCCATGCTCCGCTCCCTTTACAAGCTTCCCTCTCTCATTACAGGAGGAGCGCAAGAACAGGGGCGGCGCGGCGGGACTGAAAATATTCCCGGCATTGTCGGGTTTGCAACAGCTGTACAGCTTCTTCAAACAGCGCTCCCCAAAGCCACCGAGACAATGCAAAAACTGCGCGACCGGTTGATTGAAGGGCTTTCACGCGCTATGGGCAATATTGTTGTACATGGACAAGGACCTCGCATCTGCAATACCGCCCATATTGGATTTCCAGGAATCGATGCCGAGACATTGCTCATTCAGCTCGATTTAGCAGGTGTTGCCGCCAGCCACGGATCGGCCTGCAGCTCCGGAGGACTAGAACCCTCCCCTATTTTGCTTCAGATGGGCATTCCGGCTCACCTTGCCTCTTCCAGCATTCGCTTTTCCTTAAGCCGCTTCACCACACAAGACGACATCGATCAAACGATCGAGCTCATCTCAAAGCTGTCAAACAAGATGTGTTAATGTGAGGTCATTATGCGCAAAGTTGGAGATTATTATTATACCCCTGTCATTACAAAAAAAAAGTTTTTTAGAGTTTTTATGATCGCGCTAAACTTCAGATAATGCTTCCGAATTTTTTGAAGCAAATTCTGCCTCAATTTCCTCAATGGTAGGCAAGCTCCCTTTTAGATTCTCGGGTAATGATTCAAGAATTTTAGTTTCGTAACTCGCAACTCCAATAGGCTTAAAATTATCTCGCAGAGCATACTCAACTACAATTTTATCTTTTGTCTTACAGAGAATCATCCCAATTGTAGGCCTATCTTCTGGGTGACGGACTAAATCATCCATAGCGGACAAATAGAAGCTCATTTGACCTGCATCGCGAGGATCAAATGTATGCGCTTTTAATTCAACGACAACATAACATCGAAGTTTGAGATGATAGAATAAAAGATCTATCACATACTTTTTTCCTGCGACTTCTAAATGATATTGTCTTTCTACAAAGGCAAAACCTTGTCCCAGTTCCATAAGAAAATTTTGAATATGATCGATTAGGCCTTGCTCCAATTCCTTCTCACGATATTTTCTATCCAAGGCCAAGAATGAAAAATTATAGGGATCTTTTAGCACTTGCTCCGCAAGATCTGACTGGATCTTTGGCAAGGTCGTTTTAAAATTGTTAATAGCTTTACCTTTTCTACTATACAAATCAGATTCTATCCAGCTAAGGAGCATGCTACGGCTCCATCCGTTTTCGATGGTCTGCTGGACATACCAAAGTCTTTTGTCAACATTGGTTACCTTTTCCATCAAAATGATGTTGTGGCCCCACGGAATTTGGGCAACAGCTGTTGCCCAACTTTCATTTGGATAGCTTTCAGCAAATTGTCTCATGTATTTCAGATTTCGAAAGGAAAACCCAGAGAGATCTGGAAAGGAAAAGCTTATGTCTCTTGCAAATCGCTCAATGGTTTTTGCCCCCCAACCTTCTTCAGAAACTTTGGCCGACAATCCTCTTCCAATTCGCCAGTATAGACAGATCAATTCACGCGTAACAGATAAGGCAGATCCCAGTTGGGTTTGTTGAATATCGATCTTAACTTGATTCAAAAAATTGAGATATTCATTAGATTGAACGATGTTTGACTGCAGATTCTTTTTCATTTAAACCTCAAAAAATATCTTTGAAGTTGGCATTTTGTACCAAATAGGTATCTAAATGCAAATATTTAAAATATATACTCAATAAATCGTGCGGATGGCAATCGTTTTGGGACCAAGAAGCGTTGCTTCTTCAACGGTGAGTTCAAATTGATCGATACGGACGGATTCGCCGATAGCAGGCACGTGGCCTAAGAGACCCTCCATCAGCTCTTCGAGTGTTTCCTTTCCATGAGCATCAAGATGAACCTTGTAAGTTTGATTAAACTCTGCAATCTTTTGCTCTCCTGGAAAGCTCCTATCTAAGACGACATGGTGCGAGCGCGGGACCATTTCTTCGAACGACATCCAAGAGTCTGTCAGTCCAAAAATTTCATCAATTATCTCATCTAAAGTTAAAATTCCGCGCGCGAGCCCTTTTTCATTTAAAACCACTGCAACACTCTCGTTGTTGCGCCTAAACTGCCGCAAAATCGTGAGGATGGAATCTTTCTCTGTAATAAACCAAGGAGCACGCGCATGTTCGCGCACTTTTTTTGTCTCAGGAAGTCGGAGCAAATCCCTCGGATAAGCAATAGCAATAATATTTTCGGGGCTCTTGTTAAAAATAGGAACAAACGGCGAATAACCTGAATGAAGAAGCGATCTCATTTCCGAGATGGTGCAGATGGAGGGTATCATAGGAGTATTTGCTATAGGGTGCATGAGGTCTTTAGCTGTCATATTACGAAGGGCAAAAATCTGCGCAGAAGTTGTATTGAACTCTTCTTCGTCCTTTTCTTCGAAGATTTTTTGAAGCTCTTCTCGGCTTAAGTAAAGCCCAGCATTCGTGGGCGATCCAATGAGCTTGTGGACGATTCGGCAAAATCCATCAAAAAGCCAAATGAGAGGCCGAAGCAGATACGACAATGCATAAAGAACGGGCACTCCGATCATTGCAGCATGCTCTGCATACCTGCGACCTGCAAAAAGTGGTGCGATTTCAGCAAAAATCAAAACGATAATCACTTGTGTAATCGGGGCAAGATCAGGACTTAAA
>JAGOLG010000017.1 GCA_017994195.1 Rhabdochlamydiaceae bacterium | reverse complement strand
CTTGCGGCTACGCCAAAATCAAAAACAACTACCGCTTCCAATGCCTTATTAAAGGAGAGTCCGCCCGTCCCGTAACCGACCTGCTCAAAACAGCTACGCCCCTACCCTCTGTCCGACTTCTCATCGACGTCGATCCGCTTTCTACGTATTTTTAGAATTTGGGTTTATCCAATGGTGGTAAGGATCCCATTTTAGATCTGGAAGATCATTGATGCTAATGCCATAAATTCTGGATTGTTTTTACTATCGATCTTTATATTTATAGTAAATTTCATCCAGAATTAAATCAGGAGTATTGCATGCGTTGGAAAAAATATTTTTTTAGCCTTTCCCTTTAGCGGCAATAGCTATTGTTTGACATTACTCGCTATTAGAATGATACAAACTCACGAGCTTTACGGGTTTTTTACTCATGATTTTCTCTTGGACAAGGCTATTTATTACTTCTGAGCAGTCTCTTCAGCAGTAGTTTCGCTGCGCATGATGGGGAAGAAAAGCACATCGCGTATGGAGGCGGCTTGCGTTAGCAGCATGACGAGGCGATCGATTCCGATTCCAAGACCTCCGGTCGGCGGCATTCCTTGGCAGATCGCTTCAATGAATTCTTCATCTAAAGGATGAGCCTCTTCATGCCCTTTCTCCCGTAGATCCCCTTGTTGAACAAGCAGTTTGCGTTGCAGCTCTGGATCGTTGAGCTCAGTATAGGAGTTGCACAACTCGCTTCCATTGATAAAGCTTTCAAACCGCTCAACAAAGTGCTGCGCGCGCAGTTTGGGATCGCGATGGAGTTTGCAAAGGGGCGTTGTCTCAATCGGGTGGTCGATGATGTGGTGCGGCTGAATGAGATGCGGCTCGGCGAGTTCTCCGAAAATTTTTGCAATCAAAATGCCTCGAGGCGCTTGTTTGATTTCTTTGGGATCTAAAGAACCCACCGCGAGAAGTTTTTCGCGGAGCTCTTCATCTGAAAGAGTCTCGACATCGATATGGACATATTTTTTGATTGCATCGATCATGCTCATGCGGATCCAAGGCGCTTTAAGATCAATGGTTTTATCTTGGATTTGAAGGGTTGTCGAACCAAAAAGTTGAAGG
Source organism: Rhabdochlamydiaceae bacterium (assembly GCA_017994195.1). Classification (GTDB taxonomy): domain Bacteria; phylum Chlamydiota; class Chlamydiia; order Chlamydiales; family Rhabdochlamydiaceae; genus PALSA-1444. The sequence continues at coordinate 21,583 of JAGOLG010000017.1, read as the reverse complement.
GCTAAAAACTCAAAGAGCTCTTCAGTGAGAACCATCATGTCATTGTAATCCCAATAAGCGGCATAAGCTTCGAGCATGGTAAATTCGGGATTGTGCGTCCGATCGAGTCCTTCATTGCGGAACACTTTTGAAATCTCAAAGACGCGGTCTAAACCACCGACGATGAGCTTTTTTAAAGAGATTTCAAGAGCAATTCTTAAATACATCTTTTGGTGAAGCGCATTAAGTTCAGTAACGAATGGTCTAGCTTCAGCTCCCCCATAAATGTTTTGTAAGATGGGTGTTTCAACTTCGGCAAAACCGGCTTTTGCTAAATAATCTCTAATGAGGTGCAAGATGCGGCTTCTTTTTTTGAATGTATCGGCAACTTCCGGATGTGCGATGAGATCGAGCCATCTTTTACGATATCTGACCTCGATGTCAGCAAGTCCGCTATGTTTATCGGGAAGAGGAAGGAGCGTTTTGCAAAGAAGGGTCAGTTTTTTAACAAAGAGTGTCAGCTCCCCTTTTTGAGTCCGGAAAAGATTTCCTTCGACTCCAATAAAGTCTCCTAAATCGAGCTTTTTTTCGATGAACTTCATGGGTGTCAGATCGGGAGAATCGGTAAGTCCTGCAACCTGTGTCAAATCACGGTTGAACATGAGTTGAAGGCGGCCTGTGCTATCTTGGAGTTGTGCAAAAGCGTTTTTGCCCATGGCTCTAAAAAGTACAAGTCTTCCAGCAACTGCTACCTCTTCTGTTTGGCCTGCGGCTGCTTCTTCACTCCCACCAAGCTGATGAGCTTCATACTTGTGGTGGAGCGCCTCAGAAGCATAGGTAGGAATAAACTTAGGAGGATACGGATCGATCCCCAGCGCTCTGATTTCTGCAAGCTTTGCTGAACGGTTCTTAAACTCTTCGTGGTGTTGGTACTCTGGTGTTTCCATTATTTTTGATGTGCTACCGCATTTTTAATATTCCAAGCAGAGAGAATAAATAATACTGAAGAGACAGCTGTTGCGACTTTACCAGAGGATGAGCCTGTCCACATTTTTTGAACAACCCTTCCAGTTCCTAGACAGCCAATCGTTTTTGCATAAATTTTTGCAGCTTCTCCCAAACAAGCAACAAATGAGACGAGAGGCGGTCGTTCAACTTCAAGTTCTGTATAGCAAAGGGGCGAATTTTTAAAGTGATATATACCTGTAATCTTACTCAGAAACATAACCCCGATGATATTAGACGGAAGCAAACAAGCGTGGGCTTTTAGTTTTGCAACCCAAGAAAGAGCATAAGAGGGATGTGTAGCGCACGCAGCATAAAACTGAACATGCTTGATTGCATCTAGGAAGAACATTTTAAAGTTTTTACTACCTTCGCTCCTTTCAGCGACATACGAACGCACCAGCGTTTCTAAAGCGAGAGCACCTGTAAATACTAGCGCTTCTCTTTTCCCAAAGTTGTGTACAGCATTCATACTAATCATTGCGACTATCCTATTGCTAAATAGGGAAAATTATACCCCTTAAACCCTAAAATTGTCTATCTTTTTAAGACTATTTATTAGTAATAACTGCTTTCACATTCCAAGCAGAGAGAGCAAGCAGCGCTGCAGATACAGCAAAGCGAACTTTACCGCTTAATTGTTCTTCCACCATTTGTCCGACAACTTTTCCTGTCGCTAAACTGCCCACGATCTTCGCTCCCATCTTTAAGGCTTCGCCTGCACAGGCTACAAAAGAAGCAAGCGGCGGACGATCAGCTTCAAGGTTAGCATGATATCTATTGTTCCATTCCTTCACTCCCGTAATAGCACTAATTATTAAAATGCCAAAAATATTTGACGGAAGCAATAAAAAATGCGCTTTCAATTTATTAAGAACAGAGTGGCCATAGAGGGGATTTTTTGCAAAAGAAGCGTAAAACTGGATATGCTTGATTGCATCTAAAAACAATATTCGCAGACCTTTATCTGTCTTTGAACCACGCAAAAGGCTTTCAGCAATAAGAGCACCTGTAAAGATAGCGGCTTCTTTTTGTCCAAATCCTGGGACAAGATTTGTGGCTGTATTGACATAGGGCATAAGACGGTCGATCATCATAGGATTCTCCAAATTAATGGAAAATATTCTATTAGACAGGCCGGAAACTGTCCAGAGATTTTGAACCTATCCCGATATTCTAAAACTCTGCTTTTTGTATCTTTTTCCGCATCTTCTGAAGCCACTTCTTGGTCTACTTATACAAGTATGCCCTGCGAAATAGCTTCAAAAGCTGCTAAAAAATACATCAAAAATCAAACTTTTAGACTATCGGAATAGATTCATCTCTTCGCAGCTTTTAATAGAACAAAGCCCGAGAGGCATACGAGGGCGCCTCCGATGAAGATTACCGGATCTACATGAAGGAATGGGAGGAGATTGTTGGTAAGACCCCCTGCAACAAAGGCAAGAGCGACAACGGCACTCCAGATCCCCATGACCCAGCCTTGCGACTCTTGGGGGGCGACATCAGAGAAGACGGCCATGAGCAGTGCATAGCTGGAAGGGTTGATCAACGCCATTAGGAATCCGAGGATCCAAAGAGGAGTTTCTGAGACGAAGAGGGAGGATAAAATAATGGTGAGGGATTGTCCAAGGAGCGAATAAAAAATAAGGCGTGTTGCTGGAATGGTCGTTTGGATCAGCTTTTTGAGAAGTCCAAGGCCTAAAATAAAACCAAAGCCCATGACAACCCAGAAAAGACCGAGGCCTACACTTGTATAGTGAAGGTTGGATTCTAAAAAGATAAGGATCGATTGAATATAAAGGCTCACTCCGAACTGAAATAAAAAGAGTATGGTAGAGAGAACGCGCAGCTGGGGGTTTTGAAACGCTTCTTTGAAAAGAATCAGGGGTCTAAAGAGAGAAAATGTTTTATTTGGATTAAGTCTTTCATGGTGGATGAATTTGCTTTTAATCCAAAATGCGGCAAGAAAGGCAAGCGCTGCGGAGAAAAAGAAAGGGGTTGTATATCCAAACCAGCTGACGAGCCTTGAATCTGAAAAAATGCTTCCAAAAAGAGGTCCTAAAACGAGTCCTGCTGAAAATGTAAAAGAAAGGAGAGCTAAGTTGAAGGGTTTGTCTTCGGATGAGCTCATGTCAACAACGGTGGCTTGCGCAATCGGTACAGTTCCTGCCATAAAGCCCGAGATAGCTCTTCCTGCTAAGAACAGCCAAAGGCTAGATGTGACAATTCCAAAGGCCATACAAAGAAAGCTCAGTCCGATGCCGAAGGTGCAGCCAAAAAGCACTTTTTTTCTGCCATAAATATCGGAGATGTCTCCTAAGGTTGAAGAACCAAAGAGCATGCAGAGAGGATAGAGAAGAAAGGAAAGGCTTAAATAAAAGTCTCTGACCTCAAGTGAGGCGCTGGATGGAACTAATGTGCTATGAGGGTCGTTGATGATCGCAGTGGCCAGTGGATAAACAAGGCCCCAGCCAAAATAATCGACAATGATGGCTAAAAGCGCGGGGGCAATACTTAAAAACTTGGACATACGTGTCTGCATAAAGATATTCCTTCTTAATTTGCAATTTCACGATTTCAAGTTTTTTTGTCTATCTTTCTTTAGCGATTTGCATGACAAGCCGTATACCATGCGCGGTGAGATAAACGGAGTCGCCTTCCCCTTTTTTCACGAAATTGGCTTGGGCCAAGTGCCGCACAATAACGGTGACTCCTTTATCATTTTGTCCGATGGCTCGTCCGATGGCAAACCGGTCGACCTCTTCTTCAGGGCTTCCGAGTGAAGAGGCCATTTCATAGAGTTTTAGGAGAAACAGTTCGTCTTTTGTCGTAGCTTTTCGATTCATAATGGGACCTTTTTTAATCTTGCGCCTGCAGGGGTGTCTTCGATGAGGTATCCTTTAGAAAGGAGTTCATCACGGCAGGCGTCGGCTTTTTTCCAATCTTTGTCAGCGCGGGCTTTTTGACGCCCAACAAGAAGCGCTAGAATGTCGGATGGAATTTCCTGCACTAGGGGCTCCAGAGGGAGAACACCTAAGACGCTGTTGAGATCTTCTAGAAATTGGATGATTTTTTGCGCTTCATGGCGGCTGACTTGGGCTGTATCACAGAGGATGTTAATGTCGCGGATGAAATCAAAGAGAGCTGCAAGCGCAACGGAAATGTTGAGATCATCTGCTAAGGCAAGTTTAAATCGTTCTCTTGTCTCCAGGATGAAAGGATCAGCTGCATGATCGGAGCCTGATGTGTCAATCGAGCGTAGGCGTGAGATAAAGTCGGAGACTCGCTCTAGTGATTTAACGGCAGCATCTAGGCCTTCGAAAGTAAAGTTGAGTTGGGTGCGGTAATGGGTATGCAAGAGCATATAGCGGATTTGAGGACCGGTATATCCTTTTTTAAGGAGATCGCGAAGGGTATAGAAGTTTCCAAGGCTTTTGGACATTTTCTTATGATCGACGAGAAGATGCTCGGCATGGAGCCAGTATCTAACAAAACGTTGATGGGTGCATGCTTCGGATTGAGCGATTTCGTTTTCATGATGTGGAAACATGTTATCAACACCGCCCACATGAATGTCGATAGTCGGTCCTAGAAGATCCATTGCCATGGCAGAGCATTCGATGTGCCAGCCGGGGCGTCCTTTTCCAAAGGGACTTTCCCAAAAGATTTGCCCGTCTCGTGCGGGATCATACGCTTTCCACAAAACAAAATCGGCGAGGTGATCTTTATCATACTCGTCGGTTGAGACTCTTTCTGAGGCTCCGGCTTTAAGTTCTTTTAAATTGAGATGAGAAAGCCTTCCATAGGTAGCAAATTTAGAGATGGCATAGTAAATGCTTCCATCAGCTCCTTTATAAGCGATTTTTTCATCGATGAGTTTTTGGATGAGATCGATCATTTGAGGGATGTAATCGGTAGCGCGCGGATAATATTCGACTTTTTCGACATTCAGAGTTTTGAGATCTTGGAAAAATGCTTCCGTATAAGGATCGGTGTAAGCTTTTAAAGAGATCTTTTGCTCAAGCGCGCCGCGGATAGTTTTATCATCGATATCGGTGATGTTCATCGCTTGTGTGATTTGAAATCCGAAGTGTTTAAGCGTCCGTCTTAAAAGATCTTCAAAAACATAGGTCCGGAAGTTGCCAATGTGAGCATAATTATAAACAGTCGGCCCGCAAGTATACATCCGAATTTGACGGTCCGGTGCAGTAATCTCTTCTTTGGTGCGTGTTTCAGTGTTGAATAATCTCATAGCATTTCTTCAAGGGCGCTGTAATGGACCTTTCCCGCTCCTGAGAGAGGAATGTGATCAAGTTTTTTAACATCTGCAATTTTAATGATGCGTCCAAATCCGCTTTCTCTTAAGGCGTCATTGAGAGCATCTTTTGAAACTTCAAAGGTGGTAAAGACGACGATGAGGGGTTTATCACCATTAAACTCTGAGACAGCAATTGCAAGGGAAGGCCCCCCTTCATTTTTTGACTGAGTCCATCCTTTTTGCAAAGCGCAGCTGAAGAGTTCCTCTTCAATACTGGATAAGCTAACCATTTCTCCACCGATTTTAATAAATCGTTTCAGCCTTCCAGATAAGATCAGAGAGCCTGTAGAGTTTAGATGTCCCCTATCGCCGGAGCGGTACCATTTTTTGCCGTCTAGCTCTATAAAAGGAGAATTAATATTTCCTAAATACCCTTTAAACACGTTAGGTCCATGGATGCAGATCTCGCCGTCTTCGCCATCAGGGAGTTTTTGCTGTGTCTCCGAATGGATGATGCAAAGTTCCACTCCAGGGATCGGAGATCCTACCCCTTCACGAGGTTTGCCGAGCGGTGTAAGGGTGACAATCGGGCTGCATTCAGTAATTCCATATCCTTCTAAAAGAATCGATCCGTTCTTTTCCATATATTGAAAAAGCTCGTCGGGAACCTTTTCGGCTCCTGCAACAGCTAGACGGATCCCTTTGAGCTGATCTTGCTTTGCAACTTGGCAAAGTCCTTTCATAAAAGTCGGTGCGCTGCAAAGCAGCGTCACCTTCCATTCTTCAATATCATGCGCCATCGCATAATACTGTGTGGGATCGGGAGCGTAGAAAACTTTAAGTCCGACAAGAAGCGGGAAGAGTCCGGTGACAGAAAATCCAAATGAATGGAAGGGAGGCAGCGCTCCATAAAGAACATCGCCTGGCTGCACTTTAATGCAAGAAAGGCCCGCTGTTTGGTTGGAGAGGATATTCTTGTGTGAAAGCGGGACGCCTTTAGGAAGCGACTCGGTGCCGCTTGTAAAAAGAATGACTGCGGTATCATCGGGAGACCTCTGCTGGAGCTTTAGATCTTTTAGTAGATGGTTTGCATCTTTAAAAAGTCCATAAAAGGCTTTTATACGATTCCACCAAGAGATCTTTGGTTTAATATCTTCAACAAGCATGAGGAGATCATCTAAATCGCCTAAATCGCCATCGGCCAAATGTTCAAGAAATCTGCTGGAGCTTAGCACGGTTTTGAGCTCTCCCATTTTTTTACAATGGTTAAGCGCTCGAACACCGACAGTCCAGTTGAGCATCACGGGGACTTTATCCGCAAGAAGAAGAGCTAAAACAATCACATATGAAATCGTAGAAGAAGGAAGTAAAACGCCGACTTGCTTTTCTTTTAAAGCTCTGAAATGGTAGCTCAGTGTCAGCGCCATGAGTTTCAGGCGCCGGTAGGAAGTCACTCCTATCCGCTCATCGGCGCAGGCGGCATGGTACTCCATCCGATCACACACTCGCAAGAAAGCCTCTGGGATGGTGGATCCTTGAGCTGGCTCGATAGAAGGACGAGACTCTTCTTTAGGCCATGCAACCATTTTGCGCTGGATGGTTTTTTTTGTGGGCGCTGGTTTTGAAACAACTCTTAAAATATCTTCAACTGTTTCAAGTTCACCCGGATTTAAGGAAGAAATTTCGTACCGTTCGATGAGAAAAGATTGAAGGTCGGCTAGATCCAGTGAATCAAGTCCTAAATCGCGAGCTATATGATCTGATTTAGAAACTGAAGGCCTGCGGGCTAAATCGGCCATCTTAGTCATGATTTCTTTTTCAGTCTCAGGTGAAATGGAAAGAGGTTTTTCCTTCTCCACCTTCTCTCCATTTAGAACTTGGGGGAAATGTTCATTCCAAAAATGATCAGAAACCAATTTTAAAGGTTCAGGGCCGCGGATGTTATACCATTTCTCTAAGGCCTTGTTAAATTCCAGTCTGGGGGCATTGACCGGAAAGTCTTTAGGTGCGGGTTCAAATTCAACAATCACCTCACGGCGAGGTGTTAAAAAAATCAAGTTTTTAAGGACAATTTTAACGCCTTCCCATGCCATTTTGCCAAAATCGGGTGTTGCGCCTGTCAGCGCTCTAGAAAACCTGCTTCCCCAAAGACCTGTCGTTCGAATTAAAACAATATTGGCGTCCGGACACTCTTGGACGAGGTTATGGGTGAACGAAGCGCCGCCGATGGATTCTTCGGCTGTTTGTTTGAGCTTGCCCGCCGGATAAATCAAATAATTGCTGCCTGTTTTTAATCCTTCGGCAATCTGCTGAAAACATTTTTCAACTTTTTTCTGCTTCCACCGATTGACCATGCCGGCAAGATCCGGAATTGGGATGGCTCCCACGAGGGTTTGTAAAAAATGCGCCCCTTTTAAGTAGTAAAACTGCTCAACTACAAGCGGATGGGCTTTGTATCTTCCCCAAAGAACCAATGTTAATAGGACAGGGTCGATCTCGGCAGGATGGTTGGGAAGAAAGAGAATCCCTCCTTTCTTAGTCAGAGTTTTAGGATTGATGTTTTCAATCCCTCGAACACTGATTCGATATCGTATACTGAGCAGCGCTTTGACTAAGAGATGAACTACCTCGGCGCACACTTTTTTCAACCAATTCTGCATCATAGGGGCATTATTCCAGGTAGTGCTCCTCTAGTCAATCGCATTTTTTTTGTTCCTAAAATGAATAGAATCATACCTTTAAGTAAAAACAATCGATAAAGTAGTAGATTTTTATTTGTCTAAATTAACCAATTTCTATAATGGCGAAAACATGGGTACCCCAAAATGCGCGCTACTGCAGCGATTTTAGGGTGCCCACTAAGACGAGCCTACGTAAGGAGGACGGTATGAGAATTGACAAACATCTATATACAGGAGGGGTTCATGGCCCTAAAAAACCGCAAGGCCCTCAATTGAACAAGACCTTTGGAAAAAAAGCCCCATTTCCATCAACAGGCCGGCCGCTTGCTGGAAGGGTATCAAAACCCCAAAGCGTAACAAAACGCGGAAACGATCTTTCTAAACAAGTTGGAAAAATCGTCGGAAAAATTCCAAGCCCTTTTTTAGTTAATCCGAAGTCCCTTTAATAAAACGATAGCTGATGAAAAGTTTGATCAAGTCCCCTGCCAAAAATGGCACCATTCCAAGAAGTATTACCCTCTCGGCTCCCACAAAAACGGCGAGCTGAGGAAGTCCACAGGCATAGATTACAAGGTTTCCTAATCCCAGGGCAATCGTTTTGAGCCGTGGGGAAGAAAACTGTCTGCGTTCAATGAGCGTTGCAGTCACCCAAGCAGCGAGGAGATAACCAATTAAATAACCGCCGCGAGGCCCTAATAAAATAGCAAGACCGGCGCCGCCCATTGCAAAAACGGGGAGGCCGAGGGCGCCCATCAGAAGGAACAGAGAAATCGATAGGGTTCCAAGACGGCGTCCTAAAAGAACGGCCGTCAGAAGACAGACATGGTTTTGAATCGTAATAGGCACAGGAGTAAAGGGAAGCGGGATGGAAATGCGGCCGGAGAGTGCAATTAAAAACGTCACTCCTAAAACGAGCAGTAGGTTTTTAAGTCCTGAATTATTTTCAGCTGTTAAGATTGCAGTCGAATTCATGTGTATGCTCCTTCTTCAAAGAATTGTTCCCAGTTTACACAAGGCGAGGTATTTCCTGCATCAATATGAGTCGACCAGCCAGGAATAGATGAAATAAGCCGCGCGCCTGAGCGGGTAAGTTCAAGAAACTTTTCATGGTCTGCTGTGATCTTTCTTCCTTCGGAAAATTTCTTATGGATGGAAAGATGGTCTAGAAGCGTTTGAGCGCGCATGGCGTATGTGTTGGTAGTTGAAGGGGTTGTTCTCCAGTGGCATGTTGCAGTGTAAAAAAGCTCAGACTGAAGGTTTTGATACATCGGTAAGAAATATTTATCGCGGTGATCAAAAAGGGTTACATAGGAGACATTTGGAACTGTAAAGCCTTCTAGAAGAACATCCACCCAGCCTTTTTTGTGGAGATAATCGTCTTCTAAGAAATAAACGATGGTATCTTTTTTAAGCTTGCGAGATGTGACATAATCGAGCAGGCGAAGAAAAGAACCTGTCTCGCTCCCTTCTTTTATTTCAATCACGGGAAACTCGGTTTGCTCTAAGCTAAAATGGGTTGTTTTAGACGGATGGAAAGTATCTAGAATAAAGGTGATGTTGACTCTTGTTCGGTCCACTGTTTCAAGTAGGTTCTCGTGACATTTTTGTCTGGAAAAGCCTGGAATGCGTCCCTTATGCTGGCTGATATCTGAGAAGTTGCAGTGACGTACAAAGAGCTCTATTTTCAGCGGTTTATTCCAAAACATTATAAATTTAATTGCCTCACAAGCATGCGGCACATTTCTCTTGCTTCACGAAAGGTCAGATGACGAACTGCCTCTTTGAGCAGTACCCATTTTGAATCTTGTATTTCTTCGGGCTGAAGTCGAACCTCGCCGCTGACAACCGCAGGAAAATATTGGACTGTTTTGATCACAGTTTGCCCTTTGCGGCGGAACTCATACCTTTCAGTGAGAGGCTCATCTTGAAGAAGTTTTTCAACATCTAAACCGGTTTCTTCTTTAAGTTCTCGTTTAGCAGAATCAAGCGGCGTCTCGCCCGGATTGCCTCTTCCTTTTGGGAACGCCCAGTGACGGCCGCCTTTATGCAAAATGAGCAAAACTTGCCATTGTTGATCTATATTTTGGATCGGAATGATTCCAAATGAAGCTTCTTGAAAAACATCCATCTATCGACCCTGCTTGTAGGGGCCGAATACGAGCGACGAATTATGCCCGCCAAATCCAAATGAATTGGAGAGTGCAGCCGTTACGTTTTTAGTGCGCGGCTCATTGGGGACATAGTCAATCCCTGCCATAATCTCTTCGGGATCGTCGACATTAATTGTAGGATGGATCTTGCCTGTTTGGATTGCTTTGAGCGTTGCAATGGCTTCAATTCCGCCAGCCGCTCCTAGGCAGTGTCCAATCATTGACTTCGTTGAGTTAATCGAAATGTTTTTAAGATGATCTCCAAAGCATTTCTTGACGCCGAGTATTTCGCAAATATCTCCGACAGGAGTCGATGTTGCATGAGCGTTGATATAATTGATTTGTTCTTTAGGAATGCCAGCATCTTGGATGGCAAGTTCAATGCAACCTGCCACTCCAGAACCATCTTCGCGCGGAGATGTCATATGATACGCATCGCAATTAGTGCTACCGCCCAAATATTCTGCGATAATTGGAGCTCCCCTTGCTAGGGCATGCTCTAAGCTTTCTAAAATTAAAACGCCCGATCCTTCTCCTATGACAAAGCCGTCTCGATTTTTATCCCATGGACGAGATGCTTTTTGTGGGGCGTCGTTTCTTTCTGACAGCGCTTTGCAAGCAACAAACCCGCCGAGTCCGACAGGTGTAAGCGAGGCTTCTGCTCCCCCGCAGACCATTAGATCGGCATCGCCTCTTCTGATATGCTCTGCTGCGGAATAGATACAAAAGTTTGATGTCGCACAAGCTGTCGAAATCGAATAATTAGGTCCCGTAAAGCCTGTATCAATGGCGAGGAGCGCTCCTCCCATATTTGTAATGATAAAAGGGACGAAGAAAGGAGACATCCGGCGATAGCCCTCTTTGATAAGAGTTTCTACGCCCGTTGTAAAGGTCTGCATCCCGCCCATTCCGGAACCGATTAAAATTCCACAGCGGTTTTTTTTGAGGGTACCCAGCGCATCGCCTTTAAGCCCGCTATTTTCCAAGGCTTTTTTACCGGCAACCATCGCATACCGGATGAAGGGATCCACACGGCGTGCTTGTTTTTTATCGAGATAGTCGCCTACATCGAACTTTTTCACGGCAGCGGCAAAGCGCGTTGGATAGGCCTCGCATGGAAATTCTTCAATAGGCCCCACTCCGCTCTGACCTTGCAGCAATGCTTCATAGAATGCATCGACGTCATTGCCAAAGCAAGAAACGATGCCCATTCCTGTAATAACAACTCTTTTCTTTTGCATAAGTAGCTATCAGAATACCGGAAAGTAGCAATTACTTCAATCGATTATCAATGGATATAAATATTTTACAATTAATGACTTGTATCAATAGTGAGGTCTAGCAACCGGCCTTCTTTCCAGAGATCTTCAAGGCGGTATTTTTCTCGAAGGCCCGGCATAAAGAGATGGACCATGATGTCAAGAAAATCTATGACAACCCAATCCCCTGTTTGAAGCCCTTCAACGTGGATCGGCAGCTCACCTGCTTGTTTGAGAACACCAATCACAGCTTGTGCAATCGCCACCACATGCCGGTCTACATTTCCTTCGGCGATGATGACATAGTCGGTCATCGATGAGATGCCTCTAACATCAAGACCTAAGATATTCATCCCTTTTTTATCAAAAATAACCTGAGCAATCCGATTTAAAATCGGCATCTCAGGAATGGTCATTTCTGATTTTGATACAGCTGATGTATTTGAATGTAATCCCATACTTTCCCCGGTACTAAATGTCCTGCATATTCCCCTTTATTCACCCTTGAACGAACCCATGTGCTGCTGATTTCAAGACGAGGAATGGAAGTCCATCCTTTCTTGAGGCTTTTGACAATAGCGGGATCTGCGCCCTTGAGTTCAGACAATAAATCTTTTTCTCGGCTTCCAACGAGGGGAGGAGCAAGTTTAATAAGTTCTGACGCTTCTTTCCAGGTATGGAGTGAAAGAGCGGCGTCTTCTCCTAAAAGAAGGAAATAATGAACTTTAGGATCTTCTTCAGTAAGTGTTCTCATGGTTTCAATCGTATAGCAAGAAGAGGTCTTTTGAAGTTCGTAATCCAGGAGGGTGAATTGTGGAAAAGGTGAAATCGCAGCAGTAACCATTGCGCGCCTGTGATCTTTTGAAGCTTGAGGAGGGGTGTTTTTCTTGTGGGGAGATTGACTGGTTGGGCAGAAAAAAACTTCGTCGAGTTTGTGTTTTTCAAAGAGCTCTAAAGCAAGGTGGAGGTGCCCATTATGAATCGGGTCGAAACTGCCTCCAAAAAAACCTCGTTTCAGATAACTCTCCAATTAAACTCTTTTGCGATTTTAGCAAGTCTTCTGTCGGGGTTCACTGCGACTGGCTGGCCTGCTTGGAGGAAAAGAGGAAGATCATCGTGGCTGTCAGAATAGACAACAGTCTGTTTTTTGGAGATCCCCAGACGTCTTCTAATCTCGAGCAGCCGCTGCTTTTTCTTCGATCCTACCATCAATTTCGCAATGTTGCATAAGCATCGCTTCTTGTCAACTGCGTAGACGGTGCTATCCCAATTAGGGATTTTGAAATATTTGGCAAAAGCACGGACGAGAAAGTCGGGAGCGCTGGAGAGTAGAACAATATAATCGCCTCTTTCTTGAGCGGCTTTGAGTTCATTAAAAGCAGGCTCATAAATCGCTTTAGGAAGAAGCTGCCGAAGAAACTCTTCGACATGGGCTTCGAGGGCTTCGAGTGAAAAACCTTTGAGCATTTTATCGAAAGCCTGCTTATGAAGCTCTTCTAAGCTCATTGACGAGAAAAAAAACTTCCACTTGATCAGCAGGGCTTTGAGGAGAGTTTTTATAGAAACCAGCCTTCGTTCATAGAGGCTTTTCATATACAAATAACTGGATGCCACTGAAATCAGCGTATGGTCAAGATCAAAGACGATAAGACGTGAAGAAGACCCCTCTTTAAGAGGTTCCTTCAAGCTTATCAATTTGTGTTTCAATTTCAACAATGGCTGCATTGACTTTCTCTAATCTTGTTTTTTCACTGTCGATGAGTTCTCTATAACGCATCGCCTTTTCAAAATCAAACCCTGATCCTGCAAGAGCTTTTCGATAGACTTCAAGCTGGTCACGAATCTCTATTTTCTGCTCTTTCCACTCTTCTAGAACTTGATATAAATGATCGAGTGATTCTCTTTGTTCGGGTGTAAGCGCAAGCATCGCTTTTTCTTTTTTATCGTTGATTTGATCGCGAAGCAGTTTGATTTCATGCTCAAGAAGCTCTTTTTCTGCATGAGTTGTAGATAAAAGCGCAAGCTCTTGCTGCAGCTTTTCTTTTTGAAGATTCAGCTCATCGACAGCTGCTGCTCCCACTTGACCTGCAACTTCTTTAATACGGAGCTTAAACTGCTCAATTTTTTCCCGTTTCTGTCTTTGTCCTTCTTCAATTTCTTTCTCACGAGCTTCTTGTACTTTTGCAAGTCTTTCAAAGATAGGCGCACGTGCTTTTGATAGTTCATCTTTAAGATACCGCACTTCATCACGACCTAAATCGATGGTTTTCATGAAATTGAGAATCTCACTGGCCTGCTTGGAAGATTCTTCAGGTGTAAACGTCTCAGCCTGGCATCTCTCAGCAAAAGGTTTGATTTTGTCTAAAATAAGCTGAACATTCTTTTGATCAGCTTCACGTCTTTCGGCAAACTCTTTTTTCCGCTCTTTGTCTTTTTCCTTTAGAATTTCCCAAAGCCTGCTCAGCTCTAAACGGGTCTTCGTAAACGTTTGAGTGTCTAATGTCAGTTCCTTGGCAAATTGTTGCAGTGTTTTAATCTCATCACGGAGCTCAAATCCGGATTGTTTTGCCAAATTATCAGGAGTAAATGCGCCTTCTGAAAAATCCATGATATCTTTTAAGAATTCGGATGAGATCATTTGGATAAGCTCTTTACGCCGTGGGAAAATCCGATCCCCTGCGCTTGAAAGTCTTTCAAAAAGTTTGTTCTTAAAACGGATACGCATTTCAGTTTTGATCACTTCTTTTCGAAGGCTTGTGACACGGCCGGCAAGCGCGTTCAACAGATGAAGTTCTTTTTGCGATTTAACATAGAAATCTTTTTTTTCTCCGATTGAAAGACTATGATTCGGGAAATAGATCTCAGGAGTTTGCGCTAAGAGCTCTTCTATTTTTTCTAAATCTGATTCTACCGATTGAATTGCAAGATCAATCTGCTCCATTGCAAAAGCTGACTGCTCATCGAGAAGCGTTTTTAAATGCTTGGCTTCGGTTGAAAGTTCAATATAAGCTGCCCATAGCTGAGAGCGCATATGAGGGGCAATAGATTGCTTAAATAGGGGCAGACACTCTCGTTTGGCATCCCAATAATCTTTAAATCGAGGGGTTCTATCATTAAGCGCCGCCTTCATAAAATCGAGATATGACTGGATTTTCTCTTCAATTGATGTCAGGGCCTCGAGTTTTTTACCTAAATCTTTGACAGCTGGCGACACTTTGGTGGCGACTGGGGTGGCGACTGGATGTTCCTTAGACTTATCAATAATTTGAGTCTCTTCAGGTGATGAAAGTTCGTGTTCACGATCCATAAGGTATCCATTTTTCAAGAAATTAGAGGGGTAGTTTAACTTAATAAATGATTTCGTTAAAGAGGAAGCTTTATCGAGCCCTTCCAGCTGTAAAATTCTCGAGGAAATTTTGAATAACTGCCTTTCCTTGAGCTTCATCCCTTCAGAGAGGTAAGGCAGGTCAACAACAATTTAAAATAATTTTATAATGGCAAATTCATGACAATAGGGCTAAAAAAAGTGTGAAACTGCATACGATATTAGAAATCCAAAAAAAACTTATGTGCAATAAAAATTTTCGGCAACTATTCATTATTTTTTCTCAGAAGTCCAATGAGGCCTATAGGGAATTCGAGGCTAGGGTTCATCAGGAATTTGATGGTACAATCTGTGAAGATCTTGGTAGGATCTTTTTAGCAACTAGTAGACTTTATTTTTGTTCTAGCAGCAAATTACTGGGAGAAGTAGAACAAATCCTGGAAGAGAAATGCCCAGAAGCTTCGCATTGAGCTTCTGAGCTTTTGTTGGAATGAAAGTTCATACTCGTCCATAATTGCACGAAACGAGGTTTAAATATGATTGCTATAACCAGAGAACAAGGCGACGAGTTTTATTATAGAATCATGGAAATAAGGGATGAGGCAGCTCTTAAGGTGAAGGAAAAAGCCCGCCAAGTAGAGCAGGTAATTGATCCATTTTGGAACTCAGCCCCTTTGGTTAGAGAGGCTTATAGAGAGTTTGGAATACAGGTTCACAATGAATTTGATGGTACAATCTGTGAAGATCTTGCGAAGCTCTTTTTATCGACAAGTAAACTTTACTTTTATTCTAGGAGTAAGTTGCAGGGCGAAGTTCGTCAAATCCTGGAAAAGAAATGTCAAGAAGCTTCCCATTGAGCCTGTGAGCTTTCGTTAGAAAGAAGATCCAATTTGATCCTTTGGGTAATAAGGCAAGATGTGCCTTTTGATGAAATAGTCATCTTTATTTTTATACATATTCCAGATGCTTGATTCTTTATAATAATCTTCTTCTTTTAACCAAAAAAAACCTTTTTGCATTAGCCCATGAGGATAAAAATGTTGTTCAAAAGCTCGTGCAAACAAATTCTGATCGGGGCAATCTAGGTAAATATGACAGCTTCTATCAGGGGTAAAGCTTCGAGGAACATTAATTCCACAAACCTTTATAATACGTATGATGTTTTCGTCTAGAATAGTGAGCTTTTTTCCCTGGTTGCATTCTTCTAGTTTTACTGCTATTTGTAGATTGTCTCGGTTAATCAAAAATTTGGTTATCATAAATATATCATTTGTTTAAAGAACGGATTCTTGTTCGAATTTTTCTGATAAATCTCTAAATACCTCTATTGCTGTTGACTGGCCGTGCTCAATTTATTTAGAGTTTTCACAGCTCGCCGATATCCAAATTAATTGCTCTTTAACTTTGCTCGTAATCCTGGATGATCATTTCCATTGCCGTTTCAGGGCCCATTTTATGGACATTGATCCAGCGGAAGAGCTGTTCTTTCCGAAACCATGTAAATTGTCGCTTGGCATACCTTCTGGAAGCTTTTTTAAATTCATCGATAAAGTGATGCATATCACCTTCCGTCTGAGGAGTTTGCAAAAATTCCAGCCCTTGACGATAGCCGATTGCTTGAGAGGCTGATTGATTCCCTTTGAGACCCTCTTGTTCCAGCTTCTTAATTTCTTCTAAAAAACCGTGAGTAATCATCGTATCGCAACGGTTATCAAGACCGGGATACAAAATCTCTTTAGGTTTATATAAAAACCAGCACCGAAAATCGAACTCTTGAGCAGGCACTGCCCCTTTTTCAAAAAAAGATACTTTTTGATTTGTCAGATGGATGATTTCCAATCCGCGGATGATTTTTTGCCGATCTCGAACAGTAATGGTTGCAGCATAGTCAGGATCGAAGGCTTTGAGCTGTTCATAAAGGATCAACGCGCCTTTTTCTTCCATTTCCTTCTCAAGCTTGGTACGAACCTCAGGCACGGAAGCAGGACCTCTTGGAGGTCCATAAATAAGAGCGTGGATATAAAAGCCCGTCCCACCTACAACAATAGGAACATGATCTCTTGCAAAAATCTCTCTAAAAGCCTGCTGGGCCTCATGGTAAAAATCGACAACATTAAAAGTCTCATCGATATCGCGGCTATCGATTAAGTGGTGTCTGACAATTCTACGCTCTTCGGAGGTAGCTTTCGCTGTGCCAATATCCATGCCTCGATAGACCTGCATCGAGTCTGCTGAAATGATCTCACCCCCAATGGCTTGTGCCATTCGGATCGACATTTCAGTCTTACCGACTCCCGTTGGGCCTGCAAGAATGATGACTTTTCGTTTTTTAGGAGCAAAAGGTATTTTCTTACCTTGAGTCACCTGGAAGGGGCTGATGATTTCCTGCAGCGTCTTATCGCCGACAGCTGAACCTGATGTCACAAACTAACCTCATACGACCGCAGGTTTAACAATATTAAAATTAATTTTTAAAGGCAAGAGTTATTGGACGACTTCAAGGCGTACTCGACGGCCAACCCGTGCTCCCACGGTCATAGCAATCGTTCGAAGCGCTTTGATCGTACGGCCTTGACGCCCTACGATTTTACCCACATCCTGGGGGGAAACTTTTACTTCAACAACAGTCCCCTGCTCTCCATCAATAATATTGACATCGACGGCATCAGGCAGATCAACGAGGTTTTTAATCAAATATGCTACAAATTCTTTCATAGTCAAAATCTCAGGTTTATAGGTTCGAAAAGACACTCTAGCATTCCGGTTGAATTTGGGACAAGAGGCGTGTCGGGTTTGTTTCTTGTAGCAGCTCCAATATTCGAATAGCTCGTAGACAATTTTATTTTTTTGAAAACAACCTTTAACAATTAAAATTAATTTTATAATTATTTTATTAAAATTAATCGTCGAATATGTAATTAACTAAATTAGATGGATGTATAAGTCAGTAGGCTCCTTTAGTGATAAAGGAAATAGGCGACGCTAGTTGCTATAGTTCAGAGACTTATACATCTATCTTAACCTCTTCTTCCACCCACCTCTTGTAGGCCTCAGAGACATTATGAGCTCTAAACGCAATGATTTCTGGTACTTGATAAGAACAGTTTTTCCGAATGGTTTGTTCAACCATATCAAAGCGGCTTTCTTGGGTCTTGAAGTAGACTTTGACTTCATTTGAGCTTTCTAAAGCCCCTTCCCATCGATAATGAGACTCAACATTAGAGATTATATTTGCGCATGCAACAAGCTTGTTTTCTAAGAGTATGCGAATCACTTTACGTGCTTCATCTATTGTCGGGCAGGTCCATTGAATCTGAATCATGGTATCTTTTCCTTATGAATTTATTCCGCTCCGCTTTTCTACCATTTTAGCGGCGCTGCTAAAATGGTTCCTTGGATTATTAAACGATTTTATTCAAGAACGGGTATTAATGAAAGCCAGCTGAGGGATGCGCAGATCGATGATTTGCGTTTCAGGGGGTAGAGTTTTTCGGAGCTCGAGATAATTGCCGAGCTCTTGAGTAAAATTCTTAGGGGTGAGACGGAGGAACTTGGAAAACCCGCTTTCTTCTACAAGCACGACAATTTCGCGCTGGCCTAATGACGGTTTTGAAGAGGCTGTTACATCGATGCGTAAGACATTGAGAGACTGGCTTGCCATTAATTTTAGAAGTTCTAGAGCAAGATCTGCTTTTTCATCTTTAAGAGGCTTATTCCAAGCAAAAGTTTGAATGCCCAAAATGATTTCGGGAAGTTTTTTAGGTGTGAAAAATGGAATGATTGGAAATGGAACACCTTCTTCATCAAGAGCAATATTTTCAAAGTCATATAGCCAGGCGCATGGCTGGCGTACGGTATAATCGATGTAAACGGTATCGGGTTTGATCACTTTAACTCGTGCTTTTTTGATGACGGGTGAAAGTTGGAGCCTTTGCTGGGCGATTTGAGGATCAAAATGTTTTGCAAGAACAGGTCTATCAGCAGATAGGGCTATCATTTCTGCAAGATAGGGTGTTTTGAGAGCTTCTTTTTGAGGTCCTGTCTGCACAACACGGCATAAATAATCGATCTTTTGGGGAGACGTCCAAAACATGCGCATTCCTTTTGTGACTGCCCCAGGAATAATGAGCATGGAACCAATGATCCAGCTAAGCGCTTGAACGTACGAATATTTTTTCATATTTGAACTGGCGGTTTCTCAGGAGGTCTAAGGTATCTTTTGTGAGCGCGCATACGGTGCAGGCTTGCGATGATAATGCGATCTACAACCTCTGTCCTGTTTAAGCCTTCGGCCTCCCAGATGGCAGGATAAACGCTCATGGGGGTCAGTCCCGGCATTGGATTAACCTCATTTAAAATCCATGTTCCATCAGGATCCAGGAAGAAGTCAATGCGGGCAAGTCCGGAACATCCGACGGCTCGATAGACTGTTTCTGCAGCAAGGCGCCCTTGTTGAAGCACTTCAGGAGGTAAAGGAGCTTTAGGAATCGAAGGTTTTCCGGAAGCAAGGTATTTATTTTCATAAGTGTGGAGCTCGTCTGCACGAACAACTTCTGCAGCATCTGAGACTTCCACCTCATCATCGCCAATAAAGCCGAACTCCATCTCGCGTCCTTTCATCTCTTCTTCAACGAGGAAGCGGTAATCGAGCTTTGCAATCTGATGAATCGCTTCATCGATTTGCTCTGCTGTTTTCACGCGATGGACGCCAAATGTCGATCCTAGATGAATGGCTTTGATGAAAAAAGGAAACTGAAACTCTTTTAAGATTTTCTCTCGGACTTTGTCCGGTGTTTTAATCCAATCGTGGGTTGTAAATTCAATAAACCGTGCGATTTTAATACCATGCGACTGGGCTATATGCTTGGTCCAAGCTTTATCCATAGTAACAGCGCATGATCTAAAATCACAGCCGACATATGGAACTCCAATGGTTTCTAAAAAACCTTGGATCATGCCATCTTCCCCAAACGGTCCGTGAAGAATGGGAAAAACTAAATCGCATTTTTGAAGATGCGCGACAACTTCAGAAAGAGATGCCTTTTTCCCATTATGAATCCAATCTCCTTCTTTCGAGATCGTCCATTTCTGAACATGGTAAAAGTCGGTATTGATCGCCTCTGTTGTCATTTTTGAAGAAAGAAGCGACACTTCATGCTCTGCAGACTTGCCGCCTTCTAAAACAGCCATCTTAAATGGCAGAATGGGCCGCTCGGCAAGTTCTGTCCCGACATAAGTGACATCGCCAGCGCCTAGTGTAATAATCACATCGTGGGGCTTTGCAAACCGGCAGATATGCTCAGTAAGTTCAGATCTAGGAGCATAATAGACGGGGATCGGATTTTTACTTTGAAGATCGGCTGTCAGTTTTTCAGCTGTCAGGCCCTCAATGGGAGTTTCCCTTGCGGCATAGATATCTGTAACAAAAACAACATCTGCTGCATCAAAACACTCTAGAAAACCATTCCAGCACTCTTTTAAACGGGTGTAGCGATGGGGCTGAAACACTGCTATGATTCTTTTTTCGCCGGAGGCTTTGCGCAATCCTTCTAAAGTTGTTTTAATCTCGGTTGGATGGTGCGCATAGTCGTCAAAAATGATGGCTCCTCTATTTTCTCCCTTTTTTTCCATGCGCCGTTTAACGCCTTTGAAATTTTTAAAGGCTTGCCTGATCAGATGCTCTGCAATTCCAAGCTCAAGAGTAAGCCCAAAAACGGCGGCGGCGTTAAGAACGTTGTGTTTGCCAAGAAGCGGGATCTCGATGCCAGAGTATTTTTTCCCTTTCATCTGAAGATCGAAAAATAGACTATAACCTTTTTGCTGCCAGTCTGTGATTTGAAGATCTGCCTCATTAGAAAACCCGTAGCTTTTTCCTCGGAGTTTTAAAGCGCTTAAAATCGCATCATCTTGACACCACCAAAGGAATTCTGAAATTTTTTCTGCAAATGCTTCAAATCCTAGGATAAGCGCTTCTCTGTTTTTCCAGAAATCGAGATGATCTTCCTCAATGTTAGTGATAATGCCGCCTACGCCTTGATAATTTAAGAAACTGCCATCACTCTCGTCTGCTTCTGCGACAAAAAATTCCCCTTTTCCACACCGGCCGTTGGAATGTGTATTTAATTCAACGCCGCCAAGCGCAAATGTTGGATCAAGGCCAGCATCCATCAAAACATGAGCAAGAAGAGATGACGTTGTTGTTTTACCATGAGTTCCTGTGACAAGAAGCGGCTTTAATCCTTCCATTAGTTTTGCTAAAAGTTCCGAGCGATGAAGTAGCGGCAACTTTTGTTTGGCAGCCGACTCATACTCAACATTGTGTAATTTTATGTCAGTGCCGTAGATGACAGTTGAAGCGTTTTTTAAATTGCTTTCATGATGGGTAGAAAAAATTTCAACGCCGGCATTCTGAAGAGCTTCGGTCACATAGCTTAAAGAGAGGTCGCTCCCCTGCACAGCTTTACCCTTTCCATGCAGGATATGAGCAAGCGCGCTCATTCCGATCCCGCCGATCCCGATAAAATGGTACCTAGTCATATAAGGCCTTTGATAATCGAGCTGAGTTCTTGTTTTCTCTGATCTTGCTTAAAGGCTAAAATCGCGAGGTGCATTTTTTCTCTTTGATCTGAACGAAGCATCTGAGAGAGCAGCGTTCTTAATTTCTGAGCGGTGAGTGTGGGTTCAGGACAAGTAATTCCCCCCTTCACTTTTTTCTCTATAAATTGTGCATTTTTAGTTTGATGATCATCTGCAGCTCGTGGGAAAGGAACTAAAATACTGGGAACCGCATACGTGATCTGTTCGGCAACAGTTGCTGCGCCTGACCTGCAAATTACAACGCTAGCCGCACTCCAGGCAAGATCCATCCGTTCTTCAAAAGCTTTGACGCATGCAGGGATACCGGCATCTGAATACATCTGCCT
>JAGOLG010000016.1 GCA_017994195.1 Rhabdochlamydiaceae bacterium | reverse complement strand
TTGCCCCTGATCCAATTCCAGCAATTATTCCTAATGCAAGAGAAGGTAAAAAAGAGGTCGATGACCCTACATTTAGTCGGCGTTTGGATCTGGTAATAGCTTGCACTGTATAAGAGATCAAACCTATAGCAGAACCTCCAATGAAGGCGCTACTAAACACTAATATTCTTTTTATAATTGTATGGTAGGGTGTTGTGCCAACGATCAAAACGGGTCCTTTAAGCTCAACTGTAGAATCAACAATTTTGACCCGTTTTTTATCTAAAGTCGTGAGTTTTGCCCAAGGCTCTAAATGACTCTCGTGAATCTTTGCAGAAAATAAAGCAATAACAAAATTTAGAGGCTTTAAATAATCAAAATAAGAAGTGCCTTTTATATAATTAAAATGAAACGACACAGGCAAAGCGGAGTCTTTTACAAAAGAAACAAATCCATTCCATGACGATAAAATTTCCATAAAAACTCCTCAATTAGTCCAAACAATGTATAGATTTCGTTAGAAAAATACAATCTTTTAATAGAATTTTACCAGCATTTAATTTATGAGAAAGGCATATACAGCGGGTTTGTCTCCATCGTTATTTTAGCGCTGGTTCATCTTTACGCCAATAAGGCAAAAGTGCTTGGATGGATTTGGCATGGAAGGTTTTTATCTTTTGCGGCAGGGCTGTCATTTGCGTACGTTTTTATCGATCTTTTGCCGGCGCTAGAAAGACGATTATATCCACCGTATTGGCCGTACAGGCCGTGCAGGAAATAAAGGGATCGCCTTTTCGTTCTTCTCAAGCAAAGACTGGGAAGTTAGAAAAGAGATCGAGCAGTTTTCCGGCATTAAAGTTCCCGGTGAAGACAAACAAACTTCTTATTCTAGAAAACCTCAAGGTCCCAACAGAGGCGGCCGTTCATTTCAACGAAGAGATTTTAAAGGCGGAAATAGAAAGCCTTTCTTCGGTAGAAGTTCAGAGAAAAGATTTTCTAAGTAATCAATAAACTCCTCCATAACTGGAGGAGTCTATTTTATAGCAATCTTACAAAGGCCAATTGTAGAAAAAGACTCCTCGTGTTGCGGGGATGACGTTTCCTAATAGCTTCCAGGCCATTACCCCTGATCCAATTCCAGCAATTATTCCAAGTGCAGCAGGCAAAGGAGAGGATAATTTTCTCTCTTCACCCCTTTGGAGTGAAGGTTGGATGCGAGCTTGCAGTGTGTAAGTGATCAAGCCTATAGCAGCACCTCCAATGAAGGCGCTACCGGCTATACCTATGTTTTTTACAAACTCTGGAAAGGATGTTCCTGCAACAATCCAAACAGGGCCTTTAAATTGATAAAAAGATCCGACGCGTTGTATACGTTCTTG
Source organism: Rhabdochlamydiaceae bacterium (assembly GCA_017994195.1). Lineage (GTDB taxonomy): Bacteria > Chlamydiota > Chlamydiia > Chlamydiales > Rhabdochlamydiaceae > PALSA-1444. The sequence continues at coordinate 21,926 of JAGOLG010000016.1, read as the reverse complement.
GTTAAGGTTGGCCCAGGAACCAAAATGACTTTCATGAATCTTTGCTGAACATAGAGCTATGACCGAGCTTAGAGGATGGGTGCAATCAATGGAAGAATTACCTCTTATATAATTAAAATGCGGAATATTAATAAAATCTTTCATTCCCGAAATATGTGCGTTCCAAGATGCTAAATTTGCCATAAAAACTCCTCAATTAATCCAAACAATGTATAGATTTCGTTAGAAAAATACAATCTTTTAATAGAACTTTACCATCATTTAATTTATGTGGAAGACATGTACAGCGGGTTTGTCTCCATCATAGTTTTAGCGCTCGTTCATCTTTATGCCAATAAGGCAAAAGTGTTCGGATGGGTTTGGCATGGAAGGTTTTTGTCGTTTGCGGCAGGGCTGTCATTTGCGTATGTTTTTGTCGATCTTTTGCCGGCGCTAGAAAAAGGCCAGCCTGTTTTAAAGCAGGTGTTTGGAGAGGCGATTCCTTACTTTGATCGGCATGCTTATCTGATTGCTCTACTAGGATTGCTATTTTACTATGGCATCCAAAGAAAGACGGAGACACAAAAGAGTGGAAAATTTTGGCTGACCATAAGCGGATATCTGCTTTTTAACTTTTTTGTGGGAGCCAGTTTGTCAGATAGCACTAATCCTGATATCCAGCCCGTCACTCTTTTTACAATTGCTATCGGGATGCATTATTTTGTGCGTGATCATCAAGCAAGAAAGCAAGACTCTCCTCTTTTCATGCACCGGGGCAGATGGTGGCTGGTTGCGGCTCTTTTTCTAGGTTACGGTGTGGGAACTAGCGTGCACATCCCAGATGCCGTTGTTGCAATTGCCGTCTCTTTTTTAGCAGGGGGCGTACTGCTCAATGTTCTCCACTATGAACTTCCAGAGAAAAAACAATCAGGCTACTTTTCTTTTGCGGCCGGAGCTCTTCTGTATACTCTGCTTCTGATCACCGTGGGCGAAGTTTAAAATAATGGCGGATTTTGTTAGCTTAGAGAGATGAAATACATCTTATTTTTTCTTGCGCCTTTATTTTTATGGGGCAGTCTTGGCCATGCCTCAGTCTCTTACTATGCAGTCAATTGCAAAACGGGAGAAGTACTCCTTGATTTTGAAAGCGACAAAAGCATGGTTCCGTCCTCGTGTCTTAAAATTGTCACGACGGGCGCCGCACTAGAGCTCTTGGGCCCTGATTATCAGTTCCGGACAGACATTTTCCTAGATGGAGAATTAAAGAACGGGGTGGTGGAGGGTAATATTATCATCCGCGGTGGGGGAGATCCCTGTCTCGGATCAGATCGGACATCTCAAGGCTGGGAAAAGCAAATTGAGGTGTGGACGGCTGCTTTAAAGGAAAAAGGAATTAAAGAGATTCAGGGGAAGATTATCGGTGACGCTTCAGCATGGGAAAAAGCGCTTGCTCCTGCCAGCTGGGCCTGGGAAGATTTAGGCAATTACTATGGTGCGGGAGCCTCTGCTCTTTCTTTCAACGAAAATAAAACGACGGTTACATTTAAACCAGGAACACACGTGGGCGCTCCTGCTAAACTACTATCAGTCGTTCCTTCGGTTCCCAGTTTTAATATGCAAAATGAGGTGACCACAGGACCTGTGGGATCGGGAGATCTGGCTTGCATCTACGGTTCTGAATACTCCATGACCCATTATATCCGCGGAACTGTTCCTGCAGGGAAAGAAGAATTTTCAATTAAAGGAGCGATTCCCGACCCGGCACAATTTTGCAGCGAGCTTTTAAAGGATGGTTTACAAAAAAATGAAGTAAAGGTTCTTGGAAGAAAGTTTGCTTCAAATAAGGCCCCAGAGCTCTTATATACAACCCTTTCTCCAGCTTTAAGTGAAATCGTCTACTGGACGAACCAAAAAAGTGTTAATTTATATGCTGAACATCTCCTCAAAAGCATGGGGCAGGGAAAGATGCTTGCCGGCCTCCAAAAAGTTGCCCAGTTTTGGAAGAGCCGAGGGATCGATCTTAAAGGAATGAACATGATGGATGGTTCGGGAGTTTCTAGGAAAAATTTCATCACGGCCCGGCAGCTTGTCGCCGTCCTCATGAAGATGAAAGACTCTTCTCACTTTTTTGCTTCGCTTCCCGAAGTCAAACCAGGAGTCCATGCAAAAGGCGGATCGATGTCATTTATCAGATGTTTGACAGGCTACAAAGGAGATAATGCTTTTGCAATTCTCATCAACCACTATCAAGATTTAGAACAGGCGAAACAAAAGATCGATCAATTTTTGGATGAAATCAAATGATTCGTCCAGAGAAATGGGATCAGCTTCGGAAGAAAATGGAAGAGCTCGGGATTCGAGAAGATGACCTTGTTGAGAAGTTCATTTTAGGCTCTGGCAGGGGAGGACAAAATCTTCAAAAGACTTCTTCCTGTGTGTATTTAAAACATATTCCAACAGGGATTGAAATCAAATGCCAACGCGACCGTTCGCGCGAGATGAACCGTTACTATGCCCGGCGCGAGCTTTGCGAGAAAATTGAAACTCAAATCTTAAAAATCAAAACAGAAAAAGTTCAGCTCATTGAGAAGAAAAGAAGGCAGAAGCGCAAAAGATCAAAACGGGCCCAGCAAAAGGTGCTTGAAAACAAAAAGCATCGAGGGGAGATTAAAAACCTCAGAGGAAAGCCTCCGCAATGATGTGTCCTTGCTTTAGCGGAAAATCTTACCACGAGTGCTGCGAGCCGTATCATAAGGGAGCTCAAGTTCCAACACCCCTTGCTTTGATGCGATCGCGCTACAGCGCTTATGCCTTGAAGAATGCCGATTATATTCTAGAAACGACCCATCCCGATCTTCTAAAAAAAAACCGGAGCAAAGAAGAAATTCTGCAGTTTTGTAATGAGACCTCTTTTGATGGCCTCGATATTTTAGATTCCGACCCTGAAAATGTAACATTTAAAGCCCATCTTTCTAGAGATGGCAAAGACATTTCTTTTACCGAAAAAAGCCACTTTAAAAAAGTCCAAGGAAAGTGGAAATATCACTCCGGCGCTTTTGTGTAAGTTCCTTTTTTCATGGCGATCCAATTTTCTAGTAAAAATAACCGCGGCCAGTTTTGCCACTGAAGTCTATATTCTGGATATTCATCGAGTTCGACCCAATGAAGCTTTCCATGTTCTCCAACGCAATCGGGAAAACGTTTTCCATCCAGATGATCTATTTCGTGCTGAAAAATCCGCGCTGTATAATCAGAATGCGTCTCTTCGATCAGATTTCCCTCAGGGTCCCATGCCATAATGGTAATCTGTTTGGATCTGGGTACTACTCCGCAGACATGAGAATCAACAGAGAAACATCCTTCGCGGTCTAGCGCAAGTTCAGGCGAACTTGCAACGATGCGGGGATTAATATAGGCTTTTAGCTTGCCCCAGGCGGTGCGTTTAGTATCGACACCGATATCCACAATAATCACACGCTTAAATACTCCGATCTGAGGCGCAGCAAGACCTACGAGTCCTCGATTTTCAGGTGCGCCTCTTTCGCCGCCAGCGATTGTGTACATCTGTTCGATAAGATCCTGCATTTCTTTGGATGAGAGCTCTTCTTGTGTGACCTCTAAAGACGGTTCGTTCAAGCGCGGGTCATGGGGAGGCAGAAAATGGGACATGGGAGACTCCTAATTAGGAGCGAAATTGTATGGTCTATGAATAAAACAGTCAACTTTTGTAGATGCGCCGAATAGCGAGAAGAATAAAAAGGGAAGCTGCCAGAATGAAATCGGTGGCGACGATAGATCCGACAATTTCGCGTGTGCCGTCAGCAGCTGATTTGAAAGTTTCATAATGGCCCACGCCTCGCATCAGAATAAATAGTCCATAACCTAGAGCTGTTGCGCTGCCCCAACCACCACGAAACCAAAAACTCAAGACTCCCAGCACACCAAAAGCGATATTAGCTTTTCCGAGTTCTGCAATGTAAGGGGAGCTGGGCCAGCCGACAGACGCTGCGACAATGTCTGAATGATAAATTTCCAAGTTTCCGACTAAGAGACCTTGAAGTCCGACACCGATCGTTAAAAAATAAGTTAAAAAGCAGTCTGCTTTTGAAAATCCGGCGAAATTTTTTCGCCAGATGCAATGAACAGTCGCCATCAGGATGGGAAGCGCGCAGAATAAATACCGGATTGTGGCAACGCTCTCATCAACATTAGGACTAACCATACCTCATTACTAAATGACATCGGGATTTTCTGTAAACAATTGCTTGTTTTTTCATGAACGCTTAGATAAGCTTTTTTGACATGGGTAGATTATTTTTAGCGTTTGTCTTTCTGATTCCTTTTCAAGCACGAATATATAAACATTTAAAAACTCTTTCACTTTCTTGGATTGATCCTGCTTGGCAGTTGCCAGGATATTTTGAGCCTTTTGCAGATTTTTTTATTTCCGATTTTTTGATTCTTGCACTCTTTGGAGGGGCTCTATTTTATAAAAAGACAGGAATATTAAATAAATATTTAATCGCATTTTTAGCGGTGGCCTTCATATCCATTGTTTTAAGCGGCTATGGATCGTATCCTATTCATTACTGGAGATGGGTGCATTTAGTTTTAGCAGCCTTCGTGATTTATGCAGCTTGCTCATGGCCTATTTCCTTAAAAACAATTGCCACTGTGGTTGTTTTAAGTGCCATGCTGGAATGTGCAGTCACAATACCCCAGTATTTGAGCCAGCACCATTTGGGACTTAAAATGATGGGTGAGCCGACGATTGTGTCCAAGCATATGGTCGCATCTCATTTTGCCATGCCTGAAAGCGGTGTAACGTCAATCGACTATATGTTGCTGAAGGGCAAGGGGCCTGCAAATGTTATAAGGGCCCATGGGACTCTTCCTCATCCCAATATTTTAGGAGCCTTTTTAGTTTTTTCTCTTTTAATGACGAGCTATCTCTATGAGATGGTAAACAAAAAAGGATGGGTAGGCGCTGCAATAGTCCTGCAGCTGATCACTCTTTTTATGACTTATTCACGAGCCGCCCTTTTCGGTTTTGGAGGAGCCGCTCTATTATGGCTTTTTTTGCACTATCTCAAGGAAAAAAGAATTTCAACACTATGGAAGCCGTGGCTCATGGGTGCTGGATCATCGATCCTTTTATTTTTTCCTCAGCTATTTCATAGAGGCGGGGTTATCACTTACAATACTGTCGCGATGCACTCTGATCTCATGCGGGTTTCAATGTCAGACATTGCATTTGCTATCATCCGCGATCATCCTTGGTTTGGGGTGGGGTTCAATAACTATCTGATCGCGTTTGCAAAATATGCTGCTGGCTCTGCTGTCGAATCAATCTGGGTCCATAATATCTATTTACTGATCGCAGCCGAAACAGGGCTTATAGGCCTTGGGCTTTTCTTAATGTTCTGCCTATCTGTTATCTATAGAGGATGGAAGAATAGAGATTCTCTAGAATGTCGGACCCTTCTTGCTCTCTTTTTAGCTTTTTTAGCAATCGGATTTGTCGACTACCATCCTATAGTCTTTCAGCAAATGCGGCTCATTTTTTTTCTGACTGCAGGTCTCTTACTTTTCAACGGTGCTGTTATTACCCATCTCAGTAGTAGGGTTTCCTTGACCGCTATCCGTCGATGAAGAGTGATCGGGGCTTGCAGCCGGTACAGGATTTAAATTGACCCATGAATCGATTGAAGAATCGCTATAAGGAGTATCCTTTGAGGTGATTGAGTCAAATGAAGATGAAGAGGTTGAATCAAAAAACATGGGTGATTCATACAGCCTCATATATTCCCAAGGATTCATATAATAAAAGTTACTGACATTACTCTTGCCAGGATTTGTGATCACAGGTTCTTCGGTGTGGATGTTCGTTATCGTTGGATTAAGCCCTGGCGTTAGAGCAGGAATGATGACGGTATCTAGATCAAGAGCAGAACCCGAACTTGCCAAAATCTGTTTCTTTTTCAGAATGATACCTTCATCCATGTGTCTTGGAGTTCCATCGCCCGGAAAGACATAAATAACATCGCCGGTGTTAGAGTGAGCTTCTGCCTCTTTTAACGACGTAAAAGGATGCTCGAATGTTCCATTACCTCCAAACGGGGCTTGATTGTTAACGAATAAAAAGCTTGATATGCTCTCATCATCTGATGAGAGAGGATTTTTGGTTTTTTTCTTTGTTTGTATCGGAATGATTTCATTTCTGACGATGCGTCTTTTCTCAAGATTTTTAAATCCGTCTTTCATGTTTTTCCAAGGACCCAGTGGAATATTGAGGCCTAAATAGCCTTGAACGCGTGTATTAAAAATATGGTCATGTGTGTCAAGCATACCAATAGAGAAATAGTGTCCCATTTCGACATCAAAGCGAGCCTTCCAACCCCATGCTTTTCCTAAATGCAGATCATGACTTTCATCTGAGAAAAGATAATAGGTTCCTGCTGCAAAATAAAAAGGCTTGGCAAGAGATGTGCCGACTTCTCCTTCCATACAAGGGAGTGCCCCAGATAATTTTCTACGAACAAGGACCTGATTTCCAGTAAATCCTTGGAATTTATGTTCTGAGAAACTCCGTTCTTTTCCAACTGGCAGGTAACCATTCATGCGCACATCAATTTTTTTGCTAATCCATTCAAGACCACCCGCAATTTGCTGAGCGATAAAATGTTTACTGTCACGCACATCGTAGTAAAGGTTCGCTCCAATGCGAGATGTATCTTCTTTGAGGGAATAACGAAACGCTATCCCGCCGTTTCCCGCCGCTTTTGCATCATTGAAGATATGACCCCTTAAGTTGAAAAGAAACTCTAATTTGTCATGCTGCGAAGTTAGATAATAATCGAGCGTCGAGTATCCTTGATTGTAACCGACACCTTGGGACTCGCGGTGTCTAACTGTCGTGGCTGAATGGATTTCAGCGCAAGCGGTGGAAGTCAGTAAAAGCAATGATGTGAGAAGAGTTGTTTTCATATTTTCTTTCGTACCACGAAAAGTAAAATAGACCAAGTTATTTTATCTCATTGTTAGAAAAAAACCTCTTAGGGTATAGAAGTTAAAGAGGTTAATCTATGTGGGATCAATTCGTTAAATGGGTGACATATTATGGCATGCCGGTGGTGACCGCCTACCATCTTGTGATTGGCAATGTCTTTATTAATACAGCGGCAGACAATGCAACAGGATTTGAAAAAGCCGGTAATATGATTCTGACGCCGGTTCAATATGTTTTTTGTGGAAAGACGGCTGTTTATGAAAATGGCAGTTATAAAATTAAGCAGACATACGATTACAATAGCAGGCTCGCACTTAAAATGACGGTTTCTCTTATTAGCACTCCTATTTCACTTCCAATCGGTGCTCTCGTGAAAGCAGTAGGATATCTTTCTCAAGAAACTAAAGAGCGTCATGATCTGATTGCCAAAGCTTTAGATTCAAGAGAAGTCCAATCCAACATAGATTATTACAAAAAACTAGGCCTCCCCATTTCTTCAACACATGAGCTAGTCGATCCACCGCAATATCAGCGAAGACCTGGAGAAGAAAACAAGTTTGCTCTTGAAAAAGCGCTTCTTAAAGACATCGTACGGATTTTCAATGACAATCAAATCCCTTACTGGCTTGATGCTGGAACATGTCTTGGAACTTATCGGTATGGAGGCGTCATCCCCTGGGATAAAGATGTCGACATGGCGATTCTGATGCCTGATTTTCAAAATGCTTTAAATCTTCTTAAAGGGCTTGATCCAGAAAAATACCAAGTTCAAGATTGGTCGCATAGGTGCCATCCTGCAACCTATATTAGAGTCTTTATCAAAGAAAACAGAAACCATATCGATATTTACAATTACAAAATCGATTCTGAAAACAAAACTCTGACTTACTTTGTAACATGCATGGATAGTTGCTTGATGACAAAGGCTTGGAAGACGTACGAAAGTCGTTTTACAAAGCCCACGCCCTTTGATACGATTTTCCCATTGCGGAAAGCCAGTTTCGATGGTATCGAAGTCTTTGTTCCCAATAAAACTAAGCTGTTTCTTCAAGGGCTCTATGGTGAAAACATCGGACCTATCAAAATCTACAACGAGGCAACAGGGGAATACGAAAAAGATCTTTCACATCCCTACTGGAAAGAGCCGTGTGTGTACTAGAGATCACTTGCTATGGCAAGGCTACAGGTAATTGTACCTACAACAGCTGACATAACATAATGGACAGAGGCTTCTTTATAGGAGACAGCAAGACCATATCGATTAGCTAGTGCTTTTGAGGCTACGATTCCGACGACTGTACCCAAGATCCAGACCGGGGTGAATATTATTCCTATCTGTTTGTCAGACTCTTCCTGACTGGTTGGAGCTGATCTTGATTTGACTAGACGTAGAGCTAGCAGCCCACCACCTACAGCTATGACTTGAAGTGCTGTGCCCCATAAACCTCCTTTAACAAAAGCTCCCATGTTGTCATGAGTAAATGCTGGCCTTTGGCATATAGCGGTTGCAAGTGCTCCGCCGACAAAAGCTCCGAGAGTTCCTAAGGATTCAGGTACCATACTTTTCTCCTATTAAAGGCACTATAGTTTAAGGCTTACAGACATAAAAGTCTTTGAAAAAATCACTTTTGTTAACTAAATTTTTTTTATTAATCTTCAACAGTCCTAGCTCTGTTTTCGGGAAAGCGCTAGACTTTTTCGACACTAAAAATCTAACACAAGCATGGCGACTATATTTGTAATTGTCGATACCACAGCCAGGGCTGTGGCTTCTTTATAACTAACTTGAATACCCCAGCGTTCTCCTATGAAGACTGATGCCAGGATGCTTGCAAGGACAGTTATAAAAAATGCTCCTAAAGAAAGTTTCTCTTTTTTACGATCACTTGCATATATAGTGATCATAATCTTCGTGGCAACAGCTTGTGTTGCCAAGCTCCATAAGCCGCCTAGGGCTAAGGTCTGTATTCCTGCGCAATTTCTAAGCGCTTTATGGTAATGGGATTTCATGGTACATGTCATAATGCTGAGCGTAGCCAGTTCCTGGAGGCAGCATAGGGCGGGCACCTTTGGAACGTAAGAAATTGGAAACTGGTTTGTTTTTTTCAGAAGTAGCAACCTGGTAGGGTGTTAGTCCACTTTTATCTGCAGAGTGGATATCAGCCCCTAGATCAACCATGCGTTTGACTAGTTCAAGCTTTTTACGCGGCTCTAAGAGGGCTTTGATTAATAGTTGCAAGGGGCGATGTCCATTCCAAGAAACGTCATTCACATTAGCCCCGGCATTTAAGATTTTCGTCACGGCTTGAACTAGTTCATCTCCTTTTTTCTTGATTAACACTTCTCCTAAAGAAGGCAATGGTTCTATAAGATTAATACGATGTTCTAGATTGGTTAAGATGCTCAGGATATCGTCAAAACTGAGAGGCTCATTAAGATACATGTCGCGCATTAACTGATAATCACGTCGCAATTCAGGCAATCTTTCAGCTCTAGGAACGAGGCGAAAAGTGCCGGGTTTGGCTTGGGTGTAACTTGTCCAAGAGCTGCGAAAGAATAGATGTTTCAATGAAACGACTCTGTCTCGAAGGTCGTGATGATTAATAGCTTTGATGGCTTCCGGATGATTCGCTAGTGCGGCAGTATCGGCGTAATGGCGAGAAAACCTCTCTGGCGTTGAGATATCGAGCGGTCGATGATATTCTGCGTGTAATATCGTAGACTTTTCCCAGAAAGTTCGCTCAATCTCTAGAGCTATGACTTCACATTGCCAATCGGGAAATGCTGCGGGGAAAATCTCGGCAATCCAGGGTCTTATTGGATAGCGTCCAGTGGGTTGTTGGTCAGTCAGAGAGCCGAATTCGAGTTTTACAGAGCGTTTGATGTAGTCAAAACCAGTTGGCATCGATGATGGATAGTGAAAAAGAATTACTGGCGATTTGGTTTGAGGGTCTTTTAAAAACTCGAATTTTGCCTGCTCATATTTTCCTAATATGCCCAATGCTGATGCTTCTAACATTGGCATAATCTGAGTTTGAACAGCACGTTCACATGCTTCTTCAGCTTTTCCCCACCATTTATCAGCTTGGCTCCGAGTTGCCGCCGATTCAGGCAATCCAAGAAAGGCTGGCGATAGCGAAAGATCAATATCTTCAGAAAATCGGTTGATTACTCCAAATATTTTTGATAGAGAGGTGCCTCCCTTGAATACAAGACTGTCTGCAAACTGCGACTCAAACAGGATACTGAGTAACCAGCATACGAAAAAATCTTTCTCCATGATTACTGGGGAGATATTTCTCTGAATAGCCGCTTGTTCAATGTAGAGGTATCGTTCATTGGAAGGTAATTTTAAAAAGTCGAGTTTCATTTAATCCTCCTGAGCCAGTTTTCTGAAAATGGAATGCATCCATTCTGGTGCAAATCGGAGATCCTTAAGCAATTCTTGTCTTACATCCAGTGGAATAGTCCGTTTTAAATATTCAATTCGCTTTGAAGTAATATGTTCTTTACCTAATTCACGGAAAGCTTTAACAAGAAGTCCACTGAACCGTCCTGCCATCGCCATATTTTTGGGAGTTGTTCTCCGTAGCTGAATAGTTGTCGTACCAATTTTTACTGTTCGACTTGGCCCATCTGTTAGGAATACAACTTTGGCAGGGACCTGTTCGGATAGCCCAAGGATATTGGCTGCGTAAGCGCCAGTTGGTTGAATGCGTGTGCAATCTCTGCCAACCAACGCCTCTGCGATCTTTTCTGGAGATGGTAGGAGTTTTCCAAGCTTAGTGTGTTCTTTAGGAAAATCATATATCCCCCTTGCAAGGCGGCGAATGGTTCCTTTTCGAACCAGTCGATGGAGAACAATGTCGACCGCTTGCCGACTACCAAAACCTAAAAAATCTGTTGGAACAAATACAGCGCCTTGCCCAAGGCTGCGTATAGCCTTAAGTATTTGGTAATCGATGCTATTTGGATTCTTTTGATTGCTCTTCATGTAAGAAATAATGGCATGTTTTTCTTACAAATGCAAGGGACGTTTTGATTTTTGCTTAAGTGTTTAATAATAAATGAGTAAACATCATCTTATGTAAGAAATATTGATAATATTTTCTTACAAGCCAAGTTGAGACAACGTATAATTTCTTAATAGATTTGAGGGTATCGATAGTTTTCGACTTTGCAGTAACGCGTTGGCTAACCTGTCCTAGGTAATGCTCCTTGGAAGATCGTAGTGCAGCAGAGATAAATCCGGAATCTATCCGGAAGCCAAATTCCCAAGTTTGAAATCGATTGCTCTTGTTTGACAGACTTTTCTCGAAAACAATCCGTTTTCCATATATGACCGTCCAATGTAAGGAGATTTTAGATTATCTAGAGTAATTGCCAGATAGGGTTTTTAAAGACTGAAAACCAGCAGAATTGAACGCAGGTCTAATCCAAATATATTTAGCAACAGCTCCGCCCGAAAAAGAAATTACTACTCCCATGCCTAGCGATTGTAAGGCCATCTGTCACATTGCATTTGTAGCCTTAGGAATTTGCAACTTGAGGTTTTAAAAATCTAGAGTTAAACAATAACGCCGGAGGTTTTATACCATTCGAAGGTATCTTTGAGAGTTTCCGAGAGGGGACGGGGGTAGAAGCCGAGCTCTCTGCGGGCTTTTAGAGAACTGATATTGCGATTGCAGCGGACAAGAACTTCGAGGGTTTCATAGGTGTAAAGAAGGGGAGTATGGGTGAGCTTGCTCATGGCTTTGACGAAGGGAACGCCCATTTTGGCCAGCCAATGAGGAGAGGTGAATTTAGGAGGAAGCACACCGGTTGCTTCTTCGACAAGATAGGCGAGGTCTTTGACAGTTTTCCACATGCCGGAAATCACATACCGCTCGCCGGCTTTCCCTTTCTCCATGGCGGCAATGGCGGCTTTGGCAATATCGCGAACGTCGACCCAGTCGAATCCTCCGTTAACAAGAGAGGGGAGTTTTCGGTTGTAGAGTGCGATGAGGCCTTGGCCTAGAAGAGACGGCTGAAAATCATAAGGACCAATCGCGGCCGTTGGAATGATGATGACGGTCTCAAGTCCTTGAGCGATTCCTTTCATGACTTCTCGTTCCGCATCTGATTTGGCTTGATCATGCAAAACATGGCTTGATTCTACAAGGGGCCTGCTTTCATCGAGGGGGCCTTCCGGAAGCTGCTCTAGGGCATGGATGGAACTGAAATAAATCAACTTATGTATGCCTGTTGCAAGACAGGCTTCGACGACATTTTTGGTGCCGGTGACATTGACTGCATGCACCATGCCGTCTTTATCTCCATCAATCGAAATTTTTCCGGCAGCATGAAAGACGACATCGCATCCTGATAAAAAATTGTGAAGACCTTGCGGATCTAAAATGTCGCCTGACTCTTTTTCTAGATTGAGACCCTCAAGAGACTCTGCTTGCTCATGGATCAACGCTTTAACGCTGTAGCCTTTTTCAATCAGTGCACGGCAAATATTATTTCCGATATGTCCTGAAGCACCGATGACTGCGACTTTCATAGACCTCTATTTTTCGTTTTTTTACATTATTCATTGGAAGATAATAATACAATAGACTTTTCACCTTCTAGGACGGATTGTTCGACATGGAAAGCGGCCAGCTCATGCGATTCTAGGAGTTCTTTATAGAGATCCTCTCGAAGAATCACGCCTGAGATGCCGATTTCAGCACATGCTTTAATCTGCTCTAAGATTTTAGGATAAAGTGCGATGACCTCTGTAGGAAATTGGTAGTTTCGAATGATTTTCTGAATCGATTCGATCTGTTCAAAAGGGCGGTCTCCCGTTTTAAGCATCCGGGAAAGGTGAGGAGAAACAAAAGAGGCGCCGGCGCGTGCGGCAACAAGGGCATGAATAGGTGAAAAAATGGCTCCGACGATCACAGGCAGTTTATCTTTTGAGAATTGGTGGATGGCTTCCCATGCTTCTTGAACGGCTGGGAGTCTCAGAGCAATTTGAGGAGAAATGTTTGCCACTAGGCGGCCATTTTTTTCAAAGTCGCTATAGATGTCGACGACAACAGGGCCAGGTTGAGCTGCAGCAAGATTTGCAATTAATTCTCTAGGTTTTAGAGTTAAATGCGAAGGAAGCGTAACAACGCCATGAAGCAGGCCTAAACGGACGCCTTTTTCAATCAGCGGGAGATCAACAGATTCTAACCAAATTTTCATGACGGTATTTTAAATGTTTAGAGTTGAATTGTCAAAAGCTCATCCCAACGAGTTGTAAAATGAGAAGAAATATTTTTTTTAACAGGGTGCCATGATTTGTTGGATTTATCGGATTTGTCAGTTCCTTCTGCGCCAAAGAAAAGAGTTCCATCGCCATGGATGCGGTTGATTCTATCAACGAGTTTCATAAGTTTTTTATTCTGCGGTTTTGCAAAAAAATTGAGCTGGATTTCTTTATCGGAAACAAAATCTTGAAGCATGATGCCGGCTACCAAGGTTCAGCAATACTCTATAGACTCCCCATGTTGAAAAAGCCGTCGATGAGACCTACCAAGACGCTCCTTTCTCAGCGACATGGACTGAAAACAGTGCTGGAAAAACCGTCAACTTTGCAGCGGTATTCAGAAAAGCAGTCCATATTCCTTCATCCATTCAGGTGTGAAAGCTCCGATTATTTTGAAAGACCGCGCCCACCATCAGTGGAGCTGCTCATTTCCTAAAATCGGTGCTTGCAGAGGCAACCGAAATTCCAAATATCAATAGAAGATTTGAAAAAGGACTCAACTTTAAAAAGGCTAATCCCACTAGAAAATTGCCCTAGCAACGAGTCTATCTGCAGAGATTATACTTTCAGAAAAACCCATTGAGATCTCATTGCATTTGAACATGTTGTTCCTTGGAAAATGGCTTGAAAAATCTGCGCCGTTCCATCCTGCACAACTTGAGTCTCAAAAGACTGACACGACACTCCCATAAGTTCTATTGACTGGAACTGTCCCTCTTGTCCTGCAGGGATCGTAAATAACGTAAATGTCTCTCCAGCAAGACTGGGATCTATGTTGAGAGTGATTGTATTGGATTGGGTTCCATCGATAAGTCCTGTTCCTCCCTGGAATACAAAGGTTCCGACATCTTGACCATTAAGAGTGATGCTATAAGTTGTTTCATAGGAGAGGGTTGTGATGGATGGGTAAGTTAAAGAAGCCTGTGGTGCACTATCTGAACTTCCAAAGGTTGTTATAGATAGTTCATTGGAAGGTGACACAAGGCTGCTGCTGAAAGAATTAGGGCTATTTGTCAAAAAAGAAGGGGTAAGAGAGGAAGTCTGAGTGGCTGAAGGAGCAAGGCTGCTTATGAAAGAGGAAGGAGCCGTAGTAAGCATAGAAAAACTAACAATTGGAGCTCCACTGGCATCATACCTCTGACTGTAGATATCGTCGTTTCCATTCTGGAAACCTTCCCAACCTACGACAAAGCTTCCATCCTTTAGTCCTGCAACATCAGGAAACCTTTGGATGCTTGTCACATTGGTGTTACAGCGAAATTCGGAGTCGGCAGCTCCGCCTGTGGTATTATATTTCCGTGCATAGATGTCGTAGTCTCCAGTCTGGTCACCGTACCAAACTATGACAAAGCCTCCATCCTGCAGCCCTGCGACGGCTGGATACCATTGAGCGCTCGTCATGTTGGTATTACAGCGGAATTCGGAGTCAGCCGCTCCTTCTGTGGCATTATATCTCTGAGCGTAGATGTCATAGTTTCCAGTCTGAACACCATACCAAACCACGACAAATCCCCCGCCCGGAAGTCCAGTGACGGCGGGATCCCATTGATTGCTTGTCACGTTGGTGTTACAACGAAATTCGGAGTCGGCAGCTCCGCCCGTGGCATTATATTTCTGTGCATAGATGTCGTAGTCTCCAGTCTGGTAACCGCGCCATACCACCACAAAGCCTCCACTCTGAAGTCCTGCGACGGCGGGATATGCTTGAGTACCAGTCACGTTGGTGTTACAGCGAAATTCAGAGTCGGCAGCTCCGCCTGTGGCATTATATTTCTGTGCATAGATGTCGTAGTTTCCAGTCTGAAGACCCTGCCAAACCACGACAAATCCTCCGCCCGGAAGCCCAGTGACTGCGGGAACCTCTTGATTGTCCATCGTGTTGGAGTTGCAGCTGAATTCTGAACCGGCCATCCCTCCTGTAGCATTATATCTCTGGGCATAGATATCGTTGTCTCCAGTCTGGTCACCACACCAAACCACGACAAATCCTCCCCCTGGAAGTCCTGCGACATCGGGATATGATTGAGTACCCGTCACGTTAGTGTTACAACGGAATTCAGAGCCGATAGGCCTATCCGTCGCATCATATATCTTTGCATAGATGTCGTAATCTCCAGTCTGGGAACTGTGCCAAACCGTGACAAAGCCTCCTCCTTCTAACCTCGATATTTTGGGGAGCTGTTGATTGCCTGTCATGTTGCTATTAATCCTAAACTCCCCGACAGTCAGCATCTGAGCAAAGGCTGTGGTAGGGTAGAAAAGCGCGCTACTTACAAATCCTACACACGAGCCAGGTTTTGTTTGATAAGGTGTTTTTGATCCTAGTGCCAGGACACTGAGTGCAACAGCTGAGATAAGTGTTGTGAATTTTTGTGCTAAACTCGAAGAGGACTTTGAGAAAAACTCCTCTTTCGACATTTCTTTGATGTTAGAAAACAACCAGCCTGTATCGACAAAATACCGCTTCTTGCCATCTTTCTTCTCGATCCATGCTCCGCTGCTTTCTTGAGCAAGCACGCGTCGCAATGCCTTTTTGGTGGTGAATTTTTCAGGCTCATCGAGAGTGAGGTGGAGGTAGTATTTTTCGTTCGGCAAGCGCAGCTTGACGGTATCTAAACTCGGTTGCTTCAAGAAAAACTGGTGGATGCTTTCCATCGTTCGACGCTTGTAATTTCTGCCTTCGTAGTGGAAAGCATATCTTTGAGACATAGGTTGTACATTCACTGTACATTGTCTGTCGATGATGTAAGTCATCATGGATTTCTGCCTTGGAGATTAAAAACTCTGGTCTTACCCAAACATCATATGAGTAGCGAGTAAAAAATGTCCTCAACAAAATTTAAGAGCGACAACATAAAATGCTCGCTTTGGAGCAACTCAACCCAGTATCTTAGTGACTAAACTTTCAGAAAAACCCCTTGAGACCTCATTGCAGTTGAACATGTTGTTCCCTGTAAAATAGCTTGAAAAGTCTGTAACATTCCATCCTGAACAATTTGAGATTCAAAAGATTGGCACGACGCTCCCACAAGTTCTATCGTCTGAAACTCTCCCTCTTGTCCTGCGGGGATTGTAAACAACGTGAATGTCTCTCCAGCAAGATCGGGATCAATATTGAGAGTGATTGTATTGGATAGGGTTCCATCGATAAGTCCTGTTCCTCCATGGAATACAAAAGTTCCGACGTCGAGACCATCAAGGGTGATACTATAGGTTGTTTCATAAGAAATGGTTGTGATGGATAAATAGGTTACTGAAGTTTGTGATGAACTACCAAAGGCCATTGTAGATGGTACAGTAGAAGATGGCACAAGGCTGCTGCTTAAAGAACTGGGGCCATTTGTCAAAGAAGACTGGGTAAGTGAAGAGGGTTGAGCAGCGCTACTACCCTGAGACATGCTACTTGATGTTAACATTGTCGTAGAAGCAAGACTGCTCGTGAGGGTGGAAGAAGCAATAGTAGGTGTAGAAAAATTAACAATTGGGGCTCCACTGGCGTCATATCTCTGTCCATAAATATCTGGATACATGGATTCATTCTTGCCGCTTTCCCATGCAATAACAAAGCCTCCATCATCTAAAGCTGCAACAGTAGGATTTTCTTGATTATTCGCAGTATTTGTGTTGACACGAAATTCAGATCCTACGGTCACTAATGAGACATTATATCTTTGTCCATAGATGTCAGGATTTCCATTTTGCTCGCCTTCCCATGCAGCAACAAAACCTCCATTTTTAAGTCTTGCTAGAGCAGGGCGTGCTTGTAAATTTGTGATGACTGTATTGAGGCGAAATTCAGGTTTTACTGTGGCTCCAAATATATCATACACCCGTCCATAGATCTCTGAACTTCCCGTCTGCCTACCTTGCCATGCTACAACAAAGCCTTCAGAGAGTAAACTCTCAACGATTGGATTTTCTTGATCGTTTGTCGTAATGTTATTGATAAGGAATTCAGATCCTAAAGGAACTCCTAAAGCGTCATATATCTGCCCGTAGACATCTAAGTTACCGGCTTGATTCCCCACCCACACTATAACAAATCCACCACCTATTAACCCAATCACTTTAGGAGTGCTTTGAGTACCTGTTGTGTTTGTGTTAACGCGAAATTCTGGTCCGACTGGAACTCTTGAGGCATTATACTGTTGACAGTAGATGTCGAAATTTCCAGTTTGATCACCCTGCCATACAACAACATAACCTCCACCCGACAGAACTGCAAGAGTGGGAAGCTGTTGATCACCGGTTGTATTGGTGTTCATACGAGATTCCGTTCCTGCTGGAACCCATAAGGCATCGTACCCCTGACCATAAATTCCACCGCCTGATCCATCTTGATTAGAACTTTCCCATGCAAAAATTGAGCTCCCGTCCATCAGCACTGCTATAGCAGGGTTGTCTTGATTATTTGACGTATAAGTATTCGCGCGAAATTCAGATTCTACTGGAAATCCTAAAGAGTTGTACCTTTGACAATAAATTCCATTTGCCGAGCCATCTAGCCCATAGCCTGCCCAAACTACAGCAAAACTTCCATCTGGAAACCCGGCTAATTTAGGATCGCTTAATGAATGAAAACCATATGTGGTTGTCGTGGAAACAAATCTTGTTGTGTTTGTATTAACCCTAAATTCCCCGACGGCCGGCATTTGGGCAAGGGCCGTGGTAGGGAAGAAAACCGCCCCACTCACCAATCCTACACATGAACCAGGTTTTATTCGATAAGGTATTTTTGATCCTAGTGCCAGGACACCGTATGCAACTATTGAGACGAGCGATACGACTTTTTGTGCTAAACTCGAAGAGGATTTTGATAAAAAATCTTCTTTCGACACTTCTTTGATGTTGGAAAACAACCAGCCGGTATCGACAAACTAACGTAGTTTGCTATCTTTTTTCTCAATCCATGTTCCGCTGCTTTCCTGAGCAAGTACGCGTCTCAATGCTTGTTTAGTGGTGAATGTTTCTGGCTCATCGAAAGTGAGGTGGAGATAGTATTTTTCGTTCGGCAAGCGCAGCTTGATGGTATCTAATTGTGTATGTCTTAAGAAAAACTGGTGGATACTTTCAAGAGAGTGGCGCTTGTAATTTTTGCCTTCGTAGTGAAAGGTATATCCTTGAGATACAGGTTGTACATTCACTGTACATCGTCTGTCGATGATATAAGTCGTCATGGATTCCTCCCTTGGAGATTAAGAGCTCTGGTCTTAATCCAAGTATCATATGAGTATCAAGTAAAAAATGTCCTCAACAAAATTTAATTTTTCATTTTCATTTCGACACCTGTCTTCGGAACATTCTTTGCATCCATCTCAAGCCAGTAGTTAAAACCCGTAAAGTTTTGCCCTTGCCTCTGGACCTGCATTTGCTATTCCCCTCTATAACCCTTGTTTTTCTGGTCTAAATTGATCTCCAAAATCGATTTTTTGATTTTGGGGATATAAATTGACAACAATTTTTCTATCCCCAAAATGTATTTTTCTTGATTTGGGGATACGTTTTTGATATTATGATGGTAAGTAAATAATTGAGGATCAAAGATGAGCGCACAAAATCATAGTTTTGTTGGAAGACAAGCAGAAATGGCAAGGCTGGAAGGTTTACTCAGCAAGAGAAGCGCGAGTTTGGTTGTGGTTCGAGGTCGGAGACGTATTGGGAAAAGCAGGCTTTTGAAAGAGTTTGGCAAGAAAATCAAGAGCTTTTTCTTTTCAGGATTGCCTCCTAAAGGTAAAACGAGGGTAACAGCAAAAGCTCAAAAAAAAGAATTTGTCAGCCAACTAGAGCAACAGGGAATTCCAGGGGTCAGTCCCGATGACTGGAGCAATCTATTTTGGCATTTGGCTCAATATACGAAAGAAGGGAGAGTTCTTGTTGTCCTTGATGAGATTTCATGGATGGGAAGCAAAGATGCCGATTTTCTAGGAAAGCTCAAAAATGCCTGGGACCTTCATTTCAGCAATAATCCGCAGCTCATTTTGGTGCTTTGCGGTTCTATTTCGTCGTGGATCGAGAAAAACATTTTAAGCAGCACGGGGTATCTGGGTAGAGTTTCGATTGACATGGTCTTAGAGGAGCTGCCGCTGAAGGAATGTAATGCGTTTTGGCACCCAAATGAGAACAGAATTTCCCCCTACGAAAAATTTAAGGTGCTTTCTGTAACAGGAGGTGTGCCGCTTTACTTAGAGCAGGTTCATCCCGAGCTTTCTGCGGAGGAAAATATTCGTGACCTCTGTTTTACAAGGGGAGGTTTATTAGTGAGGGAATTTGAGCAGATTTTTTCTGATCTATTTTCAAAGCGAAGCAATAGTTACAAAGCGATTGTAGAATGTTTATCTACAGGTCCAAAAGAGCTTTCAGAAATCGTCCTTGAGCTAAAAAAAAGCAAGGGAGGAACTCATAGCGAATATATCGACAACCTAGTTCAAGCCGGTTATGTGAAAAGAGATTTTACGTGGCATCTTAAAACGGGAAAAGGGGGTAAGATTAGCAGATACCGGTTAAGTGATAATTATTTGCGCTTTTATCTCAAATACATCGCTCCGAACCAGATGCAAATTGATAATGGGTTATTTGCATATCCCACACTCCCTTCTTTGCCGGCATGGGAATCGATGATGGGACTGCAGTTTGAAAATTTGGTTGTGCACAATCGAGCAAGTCTTTGGAAAATGCTGGGAATAGCTCCATCAGATATTATCATGGATGGTCCCTTTATCCAAACCCATACCAAGACACGTGCAGGATGCCAAATTGATTATCTCATCCAAACTCGTTTTAACACGCTCTATCTTTGTGAAATCAAGTTTTACAAAAGAGCCATTGGAATTAGAGTTGTTGAAGAGGTGGAGAAAAAAAGAGAAATCCTTGAGATTCCTAAACACTGCTCCATTAGACCAATTCTTATCCATGTCAACGGTGTGGAGGAAGGTGTCTTGGAGAGTCGGTGTTTTGATAAAATCATAGATTTCGGTGATTTATTAAGGTGATAAAAACTCCATTCAAGCTTTTCTTAGCAGGCTTTTATGACTCCTCAAGACGCCTTTCTTCACTCTGGAAGAATTGGTCTAGTGGAGCAGATATGTATCCCCCTCAAGAATAATACATTCAGGAGACAAATTTAGACCTTAACAGGGTAGTAGGAGAAAAATGCAGATGCAGGCCTAGATGCTTGTGCGGTGGTACAAGTATTTTCTTGGTAGATAACTTGGTAAACAATTTGCCCGCTAGCGTCTGTTGTAGTGTCTCCTTCCACTAACTGACACGACACTCCCACAAGTTTTATTGTCTGAAACTCTCCCTCTTGACCTGCAGGGATCGTAAATAATGTAAATGTCTCTCCGACAAGACCAGGGTCGATATTGAGAGTGATCGTATTTGACAGTGCACTATCGAAAAGCCCTGTTCCTCCACTGAATGTAAAGGTTCCGACATCGAGACCATTAAGGGTGATGCTATAGGTTGTTTCGTAGGAGAGGATTGTGATGGATGGATAAGTCGGAGTGGCTTGTGATGAACTACCTGTGATTATAGAGACTGTTGTAGATGGTACAGCGGAGGATGGCACAAGACTGCTGCTGAAAGGACTGGGACTATTTGTCAGAGAAGAAGGGGTAAGAGAGGGGCCCTGAGCGGTTGAAGGAGCAAGGCTGCTCATGAAAGGGGAAGGAACCGTAGTAAGCATAGAAAAATTAACAATTGGAGCTCCACTGGCATCATACCTCTGGGCGTAGATGTCGGCGTTTCCAGTCTGGTAACCATCCCAAACCACGACAAAACCTCCATCCTGCAACCCTGCGACGTCGGGAAACCTTTGAGAGCTCGTCACGTTGGTGTTACAGCGGAATTCAGGACCGGCTATCCCTCTTATGGCACTATACCTCTGGCCGTAGATATCGTAATCTCCAGTCTGGTCACCGTACCAAACCACGACAAAACCTCCATCCTGTAGCCCTGCGACATCGGGAAACTGTTGAGTTCTCGTCACGTTGGTATTACAGCGGAATTCGGGGCCGGCTATTCCTCCTGTGGCATTATACCTCTGGCCGTAGATGTCATTGTCTCCAGTCTGAAGACCCTGCCAAACCACGACATAGTCCCCATCCTGAAGCCCTGCAACGTCGGGATAGTAGTGAGAGCTCGTCACGTTAGTGTTACAGCGGAATTCGGGGCCAGCAATTCCTCCTGTGACATTATATCTCTGGCCGTAGATGTCGTAGTTTCCAATCTGATAACCGCTCCAAACCACGACAAAGCCTCCATCCTGCAACCCTGCGACGTCGGGAAACCTTTGAGAGCTCGTCACGTTGGTGTTACAGCGGAATTCGGGGCCGGCTATTCCTCCTGTGGCATTATACCTCTGGCCGTAGATGTCATTGTCTCCAGTCTGGTCACCGTCCCAAACCACGACAAAGCCTCCATCCTGGAACACTCCGACCGCGGGGTACTCTTGAGTACTCGTCACGTTGGTGTTACAGCGGAATTCGGAGCCGGCTATCCCTCCTGTGGCATCATATCTCTGTGCGTAGATGTCGTAGTCTCCAGACTGGTCACCCCACCAAGCAACGACAAAGCCTCCATTTACCAACCCTGCGACAGCAGGTAACCATTGAGTGCTTGTCACATTGGTGTTACAGCGGAATTCGGGGCCGGCTATCC